>CAMLDH010000062.1 GCA_946478765.1 uncultured Oxalobacteraceae bacterium
GCCGCCGCTTCGAAAAAATTGCACCTGCAGACCGGCAATCGCACCGGACTGTCGCAACTCTTTGGCGCGAGCTGGCAGTGGACCAGCAGCAGCTATGCGCCTTATCCGGGTTATGCCGCCGAGGAAGGCGCGCTCGGTGAATACAACGGCAAATTCATGGTCAACCAGTACGTGCTGCGCGGCGCATCGTGCGTCACGCCTGCCGGGCATTCGCGCGCCACTTATCGCAACTTCTTTCCCGCTACCGCACGCTGGCAATTCACGGGCATCCGGCTCGCCAGGTCGTATTCATAAGAAACCCGGAACACAAACCCGATTTGAGGGAAAATAGCGGCTGCCATGCAATCGAGGACGTAGCACAGATGAATCAGACGCCAGAAATCCGACCCGGCCAATCGGTGGAGTTGCTCAAGGAGCTGCACATCCTGACCCGCGACGGGAAGATGAACCAGGACAGCCGACGCAAGCTCAAGCAGGTGTACCACCTCTATCACTTCATCGAACCGCTGCTGCAAGAAATCCAGCGCGACCATGCCGATATTCAATTGGTCGACCATGGCGCGGGCAAATCGTATCTCGGCTTCATCCTGTATGACCTGTTTTTCAAGACGCGCAACGATGGCTCTCGCATTTACGGCATTGAGACGCGCGATGAATTGGTGAAAAAATCGCAAGAATTGGCGCAAAGGCTGAATTTTCCCGGCATGTCCTTCCTGAACCTGTCGGTTGCCGAGTCGATCGAATCCGGACAGTTGCCGGAGAAGGTCGATGTGGTGACGGCGCTGCATGCCTGCAATACCGCCACCGACGACGCGATTCATTTTGCGCTGAAAAAGCAGGCGAAATTCATGGTGCTGGTACCGTGCTGCCAGGCCGAAGTGGCTTCGGTTTTACGGAAAAACAAGGGCAAGGTACTGGCGCAAAACGCATTGACCGAAATCTGGCGTCACCCGTTGCACACGCGCGAGTTCGGCAGCCAGGTCACCAATGTGCTGCGATGCCTGCAGCTTGAGGCACACGGCTATCAGGTCAATGTGACCGAACTGGTGGGCTGGGAACATTCGATGAAAAACGAACTGATTATCGCCAGTTATAAGGATTTGCCTCGCCGACGTCCGGCCGAGCGTTTGCACGAAGTGCTGCATACGCTTGGGCTGGAAGAGATGGGCGGGCGCTTCTTTGCCGAGGCGCTGCAGTAATGTGCGTCTGAAAAGAAGGCATGGTGCTCCACGCGCGTAAGGTAGGGTGCGCCCCGCGCACCGGTGCTCTTAAGGCCAATTGAACACCCAATTCATGTTTTACCGGATTGTGATGGCTACCTTATTGTTGAGCGTAAATTGCTTGAGTTTCATGCGGCGCAATACGCTTCGCTATTGACGCCCTACTGGATGCGCCTTACCGCGTTACCGAGTTGTGGAAGCAGGCGAAGTATTTTTGGCGAAAGTTCGTGCGCCTTACGGGCGACGATTTGATCGAGGAAGTGCGTTCCATAATGAAAAATTACGGAACGAAATTCACAATAAATTTTGGGTGATTACTTAACCTTACCCGTTAGTCGTTGCATCGTTCGGCGTCTCCAGCCTCTCGATGATAGGTGAGATCTTCTTCGCTACGGATAATGGGATGGTTTGGGATACCAGGAACAGTGCAAAGAAGAAGAACACGATCCCAAGCGCCATCAAACTGAGTAGTTGCTGAAGTGTTACGCCCTTGATGGCGCTTGGAAGCATGAAGAGCGCGATGGCAAGGAAGGCCATGGTGATGGCGAAGAACCAGTTAAATGCTGACTCAATCCTATCTGACGTACCTATGACAATAGACAGCCTTCCGCCCTTCATGCGAAGGTGCGGCTTTGCTTTTTTTGCAAGCTGGGAGGTTTGGATTTCGCCAGCTGATCGGTCGACTATGTCTTTGAGCTTCTCTCGAAGGTGGCGATCAGCGGGGATTCCGGTCACTTTCTTGAAGAGAAGGTAATTAAGTTCCTCTTCAAGGAACGAGCGAGCGGCTCCGGCAACAGCTTCGACTTGGAGTGCCCCTTTTACGAATTCTTCTCGTCGTGATTCCCGACGTTCAAGGAATTCGAGAATAGGGCGGAGATTTGCTATGACGGCGACCGCGACAAGCAAGAAGACAATGCCCCAGCTTCCCGACTCGAGGGCCTTGAGCAGCGGATCAAGCAGCTTTTCGATCATGGTGGTTCCGACGGCTAACGGCGAGTTGAGCGTCTCGCGCAGCAAGTGCGTTCCAACGCATAGTAGAGTTAATTTTTCCCAAGCTCAAAAAGCCGCTTTTCCAAAGGGCCTTTTTCCAATCCTGGAACTGTTTTCAAAAATAACGCTCGGTCATTTTCATAGTTGTCACGAACTGAGAGCCCTTGCACCTCTACCCCGGAATAGAATCCACCTTTGTCATCCACAACTAAGTCTCCAGAATAGGTTGCTTTACCGGGCAGAATCTCAAAGCTAACCGTGCGCGGGTTGGAGCGACTCATGTCCACATACGCATAACCGACAACGACGCCAGCACGAAATTTGAAGTCCGTGATTTGATACTTCCCAGCTGGAAGTTCAATCATGACCAACTTTCCAAATCTCCCCGGCAGGTTACTCCTCAGGCCCGGCGTAAATGGATTGGTATCGAACGTAATCGACTGCGTAGAACCAGTATTTATATTTGTGAAATGTACCGATGGCAGCGTACTAGTCTTCCGAGTCAGGGTAATAGTCGCAACCATCAATCCCTTATCATTATTATTCGTAACTTCATATTCTGAACCGACATTCCGCGTCCCGGCACAACCGGAAAGGAGACAGAGCAAAGCAACACACCACCAAATCATAAATTTCTTCATTTTTCCAGCACCTTCATAATTGACTCTAACGTGATTTAATTTTCATGTCCGGAATATACCCGATAAACAGAACACGACAAACGAAGACGCGGTAAGGTGCAAAAGGTAAGGCGTCAATAGCGCAGCGTATTGCGCCGCATGTCATTCGAGAAAACCTCAATGCGACAAACGTACCGGCGCATTTCATTCTGTGCGTTTCATGTGATGCGAACTATCCTTCGCCCTAATGCCGACATCGATTATTGGATGTTGCATGCGGCGCAATACGCTGCGCTATTGACGCCCTACCATGTGCGCCTTACGGCCTTTACCGAGTGCGCCTTATCGAGTTATGGCCTTGTGGGTGAATGTTGGGCTTCGCAAGCTCAGCGCCAACCTACGTTAGCCCGACTTACTGCGTTAACCTTATTCTTATAGTTGATTTTTCCCAAGCTCAAAAAGCCGCTTTTCCAAAGGGCCTTTTTCCAATCCTGGAACTGTTTTCAAAAATAACGCTCGGTCATTTTCATAGTTGTCACGAACTGAGAGCCCTTGCACCTCTACCCCGGAATAGAATCCACCTTTGTCATCCACAACTAAGTCTCCAGAATAGGTTGCTTTACCGGGCAGAATCTCAAAGCTAACCGTGCGCGGGTTGGAGCGACTCATGTCCACATACGCATAACCGACAACGACGCCAGCACGAAATTTGAAGTCCGTGATTTGATACTTCCCAGCTGGAAGTTCAATCATGACCAACTTTCCAAATCTCCCCGGCAGGTTACTCCTCAGGCCCGGCGTAAATGGATTGGTATCGAACGTAATCGACTGCGTAGAACCAGTATTTATATTTGTGAAATGTACCGATGGCAGCGTACTAGTCTTCCGAGTCAGGGTAATAGTCGCAACCATCAATCCCTTATCATTATTATTCGTAACTTCATATTCTGAACCGACATTCCGCGTCCCGGCACAACCGGAAAGGAGACAGAGCAAAGCAACACACCACCAAATCATAAATTTCTTCATTTTTCCAGCACCTTCATAATTGACTCTAACGTGATTTAATTTTCATGTCCGGAATATACCCGATAAACAGAACACGACAAACGAAGACGCGGTAAGGTGCAAAAGGTAAGGCGTCAATAGCGCAGCGTATTGCGCCGCATGTCATTCGAGAAAACCTCAATGCGACAAACGTACCGGCGCATTTCATTCTGTGCGTTTCATGTGATGCGAACTATCCTTCGCCCTAATGCCGACATCGATTATTGGATGTTGCATGCGGCGCAATACGCTGCGCTATTGACGCCCTACCATGTGCGCCTTACGGCCTTTACCGAGTGCGCCTTATCGAGTTATGGCCTTGTGGGTGAATGTTGGGCTTCGCAAGCTCAGCACCAACCTACGTTAGCCCGACTTACCGCGTTATCAGGTCAATGTGACTGAACTGGTGGGCTGGGAACACTCGATGAAAAACGAATTGATCATCGCCAGCTACAAGGATTTGCCGCGCCGACGCCCGACCGAGCGTTTGCATGAAGTGCTGCATACGCTTGGGCTGGAAGAGATGGGGGAGCGCTTCTTTGCCGAGGTGCCGCAGTAATTGGAAGGGTTAGATTTCATTCGAGGATGAGCAACTCGGCATCAAAGAATGTGCGCGCCATATAGCCAATTGATTCAACCGGCGAACGTTCATCGACGATCTTTCTCAACCCGGGAATGTCGATTGACTTCGCGCGATTTCGAATTCGCTTCTCTCCCTTTGCAAGGGCATCCAGCATTCGTTGAGAAATGTCCCGCAAGCCAGACTCTCCAAGGGCGCGTGATCTTTTCTTTCGCTGATTCAGCACTGAATCCAGCCCCTGGCTAAGACTGAATTTGAGAACTTCTCTGGCCTTGTCGGAGCAGCGATAGCCCATCGCCGCACCACGCTCGAACACGACATAGTGTTCGTCGTCGTCTGGCATCGGCCCTATTGCTTGAGGTGAGTAGGCGGCAGAGTTGAGAACAACCGTGCGACTGAGGTAGAACGAGTTGAGTTCCGCGGGTAGATGGAATTCGGGTGCAATGTAGAAGACGGTCTCTCCAGATGCTTCAAGATCGAGAAGCAATCTGTGCTGATCTGAGTGCTTCGCTGGGCGGATGTGCATTCGGTAATACGGGACACCCAGCAGGCCATTCTTATGTTCTTTGGAGTTAGTGCGTTCGAGCTGGTCGCTGAGCTTGAACTGCAGGAAAACTGGCCTGCCTGAAATCGGGATGTGCACGTCGTATCCACCGCCAGGCTGACCTTCATCGTAGAGCGACGGAAACATGGGTGCCGCGATAAGAGATGCTCGATGCAGAGAAACCAACTCTTCTGTCACTGCGTAGCCATATGAGAATTCTGAAAAGTCTGGTTTCATACCTGGGCGCAAGTGAAATCTAACGTTTGACATGAGGGGCGGGCGACAGCAGGTGAAGCCTGATGTTGCACGTCCCCTTGATGGAAGGGTTAGCCGTCTTCGGTGCGGGCATGGAATGTCTAGTGGTGCTGATCGCTGACAGTGGCAAAAAACTGCCTGCTGTCCGCGGGAACGCAGCCAACGTCTTCGAGCATATGCAGTAGACGATAGACTTTGTTGGCGTAGTACACGACCACTGGTGCGTACGATCCCGTGTGAAAGCGCGAAAGCTGCTCTAGGAATCCACGCATCTCGGCAACAAGCTGCGCGATCTCGCGGATAAGCGCCTCAACGACAGAGCCTTGTGACTGAGCGAGCTGGACGAAATGCGTGTAGGACGCCGACTCTCCAGCGCTCATTGCGAGCCGTTCGGACTCGGCCACCATGAGGGCGACAGTAACGATTGGGTCTGAGTTAGGTGATGACACCTCTGTTTGGAGCAGTTGGCCGAGCCGGAGATCAATGTCTTTGATGACATGCAGGAGTTCTTGACTGAGGCGATCGTTGGTGAGATCTTCAAGTTGCTTTCGAGCTAGCTCCGACTGGGTTGCCAGGTGGCCAGCCGCCCGATGAAATTCCTCCTTCTGAAGAGTGATGGACCACAGAAGCGCGAGGAACGCCAGCATTGCGAACAACGGATTCAGCAGACCGCCAAAGTAGTCGCCGAACGCACCCCAAAGCGTTTGCGTATCCGTTGGGGTGGCACCGAACGTCAAAGTGTAGGCTGAGACGACGCCGGTAATCAGTACCACTGCAATTGCTGCAGCCGCGATGATGATTCGTGTGTTCATAGACGACTAACGCAGAGTTAACCGGCGCGTTTGCGCGTCAGTGTTGGGCGACTTGTTATGCATGGCCCAGCCCGAAGAATGCCTTTAACTTCCCACCCCATCGTCGTTCGTAAAATGGCTTAATCTCATTCAAGAAGTATTCGCTCAATCCTTTTTCTCCCGGAATGACACGGATCAGGTCTACTGGTTCACCTGCATGTGATGTATCGCCTGCTACAGCGCCCACTTCTCGAATGACCTGCGCAATATCACCGTCTGCTTCTATCCCAATTACAAGATGTGGCTTCTCGTCGTGTGACGGGTCTTGCATTAGCACGAGGTATGCAGCCTTCACGTTGTTTCGCGTTGCTAGGAACGTGGTCAAGGCATCGACCATTCTGCTTGGATAGTCCTTGGGTTGTCCCAAGAATACCTGTGTCGCCTTTGTCGTAACTCTTTGCTCAGGCAAGCGATTAACACCATTTGAAACCAATGCCTCAATTTCATCTGGGAAAAATTCTTTTCCGTAATCAGACTTCGGATTCAATACGAGTGCCGCACCTTTTGTGATTTCAAATAGCGATCGCGCAGGAAGCGCCATGTAATTATTCTCGGCATCAATCGCGCGCTGAAGCGCAGTCAATGAGCTAAAGAATGGAATAACAGGGGCACCGTCGTTCCGTACCCAGTTTTGAATAGATATTTTCTCGCCTGCCTCGATTGTCCTTGAGCTTGATGAAGGATTATCGGATTGACTAAGGATATACACAGTGGAATCCAACAGTGCTTTGTAGAAGTCAGGGCGGTGCGCGGGTTCGCCGGCAGCAAGCCGCAGCGTTTGCTCTAAGTGATTTTCTTCAACTTGCATGGAGCGACCTCTTGAATGCATAACGTTTGACTTAAGCGGCGTGCTGAAGGCACGTCCGCTTGAAGGAATGGTTAGGCCTCAGTCGAACCAGTCTGAAAGCTTCTTCTTCGCTTGCTCGCGCACGCCTTCGTCGATGTACATGGACACCATTCCAAACGCAGCGGCCAAAGCGCCAAGATCATCCACATAGCCGATGACCGGCGTGACATCTGGAATGGCATCTATGGGCGAGATGAAGTAAACGAGCGCGCCGTAGATGACGGTCTTCGCCCAAGTCGGAGTATCCGGTCGCTGGGCCGCGTAGTAGAGCCAGAGTGCCTTCTCGATAACTTCGCGGCCGGCCTGCTTCGCGAAGCTCCTTACCTTCTCCCAGAAGCCAGAGTCAGAGTATTCGTCTGTTGTCATATGCCATTCCTCGTTATGGATCGTAGTGCTACTGTGACTGTAATGCAGTGTGTGTACGCTGGTTCCAAAGCTAACCTAGGCGAGGGAAGGCCGTAAGACGTACTCAGTAGGGCGTCAATAGCGAAGCGTATTGCGCCGCATGTTCTCGTCATGCACCCACCTTTATCGTCGCCGGTCCAATCCGATGGATAGCACTCGTTTTCCTTAAGCCGAAGGGAAGTCGAATAAGGCCAATCGAACACCCAATTCATGGTTTACCGGATTGTGATGGCTACCTTATTGTTGGGCGTACATTGCTTGAGTTTCATGCGGCGCAATACGCTTCGCTATTGACGCCCTACCAAGCATGCTGCCGAGTGCGTCTTACCGTGTTATTTGCGCCGCCTTCAAGCGCCAAGGACTGAGCATCAAAAACAAGCTCAGTCCCTTCGCCCTTTGTCGAAAACTCCTCATCAACGCATCGCGAACCGCCTATGCTGAACTTCAGCAATTTCGGGCGGCTGCGTAACATCAGTTATGCGGAGATCTTCGTGGTCTGAATAGTAACCGTCCCCAACGCTCCCGAGTTTAGATTAGCTCCGGTTTGCGAGGTAAGGTAATGATTCAAAGGTGGCTGCGGGCCTGACGGTGACCAAGTCGATGAATTCGTTTTACTGCCCCAAGGGCAATCCCAGGAATAGGTACCCACCTGTGTCTCTCCATCGTAGAGTTCAAATGATCCTTCCGTACCTGACGCCGCATCTGATCGACCACAAGCATTAATAGAAAAGGACTCATTCTTTTTGATAACGTGCCCTTCGATCGCTTCAGGCTCGTATTCCTTATCCTTATTACCGCCTGCGACGCCAATTTGAGTTGAGTCGTAAAACTTTCCCCAGGAATGAGCCACATTTTTCAATTTGACATCATAATTAGTGGCATATATCGTTATTGTTACCCATTGTGCGTATGCCATTGTTCACCTTTATGTTTGGTCCTCAGGTTGAAGTTAAGATGATCTAGAGGACGGTCAACCATCTTAATCATTAAGCCTAACGTGTGTAGACGACAGGGCGTGACGCATACCGTGGCAGGTTGTCGCATATTCCGCCAACGTCAATGATCCCCAAGCCTTATGCATATTGACTTCCAGCTATTAGTGGCATGTTCGCTTCAAGTATTGGAGCTTATGTACCGAGCAGCAATATGTCTACCCGGCAATTTTGCCGGGTACGTCTTTTCATCCGTTTTCATCGTTTGCGATATACAGTTGAGATGGGGGTACCGGGAATTACCGTTTTTCTGACTTGCTTGGCGAATCGAATGACCGGCAGCTCGGCAGGCGCTGCACTTTTCTTCACTACGGTTTGGCTGCCGCCACACCGTCCTTCAATCCTCCGCTCAGCGCCCGATACAAATCAATCGCATTGGTCAATGTTCAGCGGCGCGGATATCGGGCCGGTTCGCCAGCAGGTCGGGCGGGAGTCCGGCCGGGATTCCACGATTTTCGATGGCATGCCACACAGAATAAACACAATATGCAGGCAAATTTTCACGACTGCATCCATATGTAGTGTCTAAGTGATCACCTTTCGCATACAATTGCACTCTTTTTTCTCTCACCGCAATTCCCGCTCGATTTTTGTGTTATGCAAGAGCGTTTTTATATATAAAGCCACCATGTCGATTAAAGACAATCATGTTGAAACGCTGTATGAAGTCGTCGCGAATAAAGAGGCGCAATATTCGATCTGGCCAGCGGATAAAGCAATTCCATCGGGTTGGGAAAAGGTTGGAAAACAAGGCTTCAAAGAGCCGTGTCTGGCATATATAAAAGACGCTTGGACGGAGATGCGGACAGGTTCTTGTCCCGTCACTCTTTCCCACGGCATGGCGCGCCCTGAAGTGCTTCAGGAGCAGGCAAATACATACGCCGAGCAAAACCAAAAACAGCAATTAGTGGTTGCGTCAAGCTTTACTGCAGAGCCAATCGAAGAGGCTCTCATGTTCTGGATGACAAAACTCGGTATGCCTTCACGCATCCAGTTTGCGCCATATAACCAGGTTTTCCAGAGCTTGCTGGATCCGCAAAGCCAATTTGCGGTCAATCAGGGGGGCATCAATCTCATTCTGCTCCGGCTCGAAGACTGGATCCGCTATGCCGGCGACGATGCGACGGCGGAGGAGCATTTTCGCCTGTTGCACGGCAATGCCGAGGATCTGATTGCTGCCGTCGGTTCTGCGGTCAGGCAGACAAACATTCCGCTTTTCGTCTGCTTCTGCCCGCCTTCGCGTGCCTTTCAGGCGCGCCGGGAATATTGCTTGTACTGCGACGCGCTGCAAAGCCGGTTGATTCTGGAGCTTCGTGCAATTGTCGGTGTTTATCCTGTCGCTTCGCAGGAGCTGAACCGGCTTTATCCGGTCGCCGATGATGAAGATGACTATGCGAATGACGTGGGCCATATCCCTTATACGCAGGAAATGTATGCCGCGATAGCCACGCTGCTCGCCCGCAACATCCTGGCTCTGCGAACACGTCCGTATAAAGTCATTGTTCTGGATTGCGACAACACCCTATGGCAGGGGATTTGCGGAGAGGTCGGGCCGCACGGCATCCGGGTGACGCCGGCGTATCAGGCTCTGCAGACTTTCATGCTTGCGCAGCACGATGCCGGAATGCTTCTTTGCCTGTGCAGCAAGAACAGTGTCGAAGATGTGGCGCAGGTGTTTGAAGAGTGCCATGACATGCGTCTGCAACAAAAGCATATCATCGCCTCGCGTATCAACTGGCTGCCGAAGTCGGAGAATATCAAGTCACTTGCGAAAGAGCTGCAGCTTGGTCTGGATAGCTTCATTTTCATTGATGACAACCCGGTTGAGTGCGCCGAAGTACAGGCCAATTGCCAAGGCGTGCTGGTGCTGCAATTACCCGAACAGTCTGAGCACATTCCTGTTTTCCTGGAGCATGTCTGGGCATTCGATCGCCTGGTTGTCACCGTCGACGCGCAACAACGCACACTCCAGTATCGCCAGAATCAGCAGCGTGAAGCGACACGGACGAACGCTTCAAGCTTTGAGGCATTTCTCACATCGCTAGAATTGCAAGTCGATGTAATGCCGCTCCAGATGCATCAATTGGAACGCACCGCCGAGCTTACCCAGCGTACCAATCAATTTAATTTACGGCCGGCGCCCCGCCATGCAGCCGACATTCAAACGCTTTGCGAAACACACCAATGTTTGGTCGTGGATGTCCATGACCGATTCGGTGCATATGGGTTAACCGGCGTGGTCGTGTACAGAGCGCAGGAAGATATTCTCAAGGTCGATACGTTCTTGTTAAGCTGCCGAATTCTCGGTCGTGGAGTAGAACACCAGGTATTGGCGCAGTTGGGCCGGATTGCCCGGCAAGCCGGATGCCACACCCTTGAACTGCCTTACCTGGTGACCGGTAAAAATCAACCCATTCTGCATTTCCTCGAAACAGTTGCCGATAAATGCCCTGATGACGATATCGCGCCGCAGCGCTTCACAATTTCAACGCCGCGCGCTGTTCATGTCACAGTGTCCCAGTCTGCCGCCGGGGAGATGTCGACCGCGAAGCCTCGTTCTCAAGCCACCGCCAGCGCGACCGCTCTATCGAGACTGGCACTGATCAACGACATCGCGCACGAATTGCAGGGGCTGCCGGAAATCATGCAGTCCATCGCCTCTTCGAAGCCGCGTGCTGCCGTCTCCAGGAACGGTTATGCCGCACCGCGCACCCCTGCCGAACAGATGCTGGCCGACATATGGGCGAAGGTACTCGTCCTCGACAAGGTCGGTGTCCATGATAATTTCTTTGACCTGGGCGGTCATTCATTACTGGCCACGCGCGTGATTTCCCAAATACGCGCCGCATGCCAGACCGATCTCTCACTGCACGCGTTGTTCGAATCGCCCACCATCGCAATGCTGGCGCCCAAGCTCGATCTTGCCTCGCAAGAGCACGCAGGACTGATCCCGCCTGCTATCGTACCGGTCGCTCGTAACGGTACATTGCCGCTGTCTTTTGCGCAGCAACGCCTGTGGTTTCTCGACCAGCTCGAATCCGGCAGCGCGTTCTATAACATCCCTGCCGCCCTGCGGCTCGTCGGACACCTTGATGTGGCCGCGCTGAGATGCGCCTTTAATCAGGTCGTGCGCCGCCATGACGTACTGCGCACCACATTTGTCACTGTCGATGGCACGCCGATGCAAGTCATCGCGCCGCTGCTGGAGCTGTTTCTGCCGGTAACAGACCTGACCGGTTTGCCTCACGTCGAGCGCGATGCCAAGGTGCAATGGCTGATGCAAGACGAAGCGCAGATGCCGTTCGATCTATCGACAGGCCCCTTGATCCGCGCTGGCTTGATCCGCCTGCGGACAACGGAATACATCCTTGTCTTCACCATGCACCATATCGTCTACGATGGCTGGTCGATCGGCGTGCTGATGCAGGAAGTTGCGGCGCTGTACGCCGCCTATGTCCACGACCTGCCGTCACCATTGCCGGCGTTGCCCATTCAGTATGCTGATTTCGCTCATTGGCAGCGCCAGCGGTTGACCGGTGACGTGCTGGTGCAACAACTAAACTATTGGACCGGGCAACTGGCGGGTGCGCCAACCTTGCTGGCACTGCCGACCGACCGGCCACGCCCGTCGGTGCAACGTTATCGCGGTGCGGTGCTGCGTTTTACGGTGCCCGTGGAAACGACGACAGGTTTATATGCACTGGGCAAACAAGCGCAGACAACGCTGTTCATGACACTGACAGCGGCCTTCAATGTCCTGCTCTCCCGATATTCCGGGCAAACGGATATCTGTATCGGCACGCCGATTGCCAACCGCAACCGCGCGGAGATCGAATCCCTGATCGGCTTCTTCGTGAATACGCTGGTGCTGCGCACACTGGTCGATGCCAATGCGAGCTTTGATGCGCTCCTGCAGCAAGTGCGCGCCAACGCATTGGGCGCCTACGCACATCAGGATGTACCGTTCGAGCAATTGGTCGATGCGCTTAAACCGGAACGCCATGTCAGCCATGCACCGCTGTTCCAAGTCATGCTGGCATTGCAGAATGCACCGATGGGCAATCTGGCATTGCCTGGCCTGACGCTGGAGCCGGTGGCTACCGAGAGTGCTACGGCCCGCTTCGATCTCACGCTGAATATCACGGAAGACAAGGGGCAATTGCTGGGTGCATTCGAATACAACACCGATCTGTTCGATGCCGCCACCATCGAACGGATGGCCGGCCATTTCACGTGCTTGCTGGCCGCTGTCGGGATGAACCCTGCCAGCCGCATTGGGGATCTGCCGATGCTTAGCCCCGGCGAACGAACACAGTTGCTGGTCGATTGGAATGACACCGCCACCAACGATCCTCAAGCGCAGATGCAGACGATTCATCAACTCTTTGAAGCACAGGCACAACAAACCCCGCATCATGTGGCAGTGGTGTTTGAAGGCGCGGAACTGACCTATGGCGAATTGAATGCGAACGCCAACCGGCTGGCGCATCACCTGCGCGGCTTGGGTGTCGGAGCGGATACCTTGGTGGGCATTTGCGTAGAGCCTTCGCTGGAGATGATCGTTGGCCTGCTTGGCATTCTCAAAGCGGGAGGCGCTTATGTACCGCTCGATCCTGCGTATCCCAAAGAGCGCCTCGCGTATATGCTGGCCGATGCCACTCCGGCGTTGTTGCTGACGCAGCGGCATTTGCACGAAAGATTGCCAGCCAGCGGCATCAGCGATATAGCGACCCTCTATCTTGATGCGCAGTGGAATTTGCTTGCAGACAATCCCACCGACAATCCCGGCAACCATACCCGGCCGGACGATCTCGCTTATGTCATTTATACCTCGGGGTCGACGGGACAACCGAAAGGCGTGCTATTAACCCATCATGGCTTATGCAACCTCGTACATGCGCAAATCACCGCGTTTGCCATTCAGCCTGCGAAGCGTATTTTGCAATTCGCATCGTTTAATTTCGATGCGTCCACTTCTGAAATTTTTATGGCGCTGTCGTCTGGCGCCACGCTCTGTTTAGCGCCACGCCATCGTTTAATGCCCGGCCTCGGTTTGGAGGAGACATTGCAACAGCTTGCGATCACCGCGGTAACGTTGCCTCCTGTGGCCTTGCATGCCTTATCCGCGGAAGTGCTCGCCGGACTGGAAACTATTATTGTGGCGGGCGAAGCCTGCCCCAAATCACTAGTGGAGCAATGGGCTGGCAGTCACCGCTTCTTCAATGCCTATGGCCCCACCGAAGCAACAGTTTGCGCATCGATCCATCGTTGCCATCCCGATCGGGCAGGGAATCCCCCGATTGGACGCCCCATTGCCAACACCTGGATCTACCTTCTCGATACGCACCTCAACCCGGTGCCGGTCGGCGTTGCGGGCGAGTTGCACATTGCCGGCGCCGGCTTGGCACGCGGCTATCTGAACCGCCCTGATTTGACTGCCGACAAATTCATCCCCAATCCGTTCGGCAGCCCTGGCGCCCGCATGTACAAATCCGGGGATCTGGCGCGTTATCTGCCCGATGGCAATATCGAGTACTTGGGCCGCATTGATGATCAAGTCAAGATTCGCGGCTTTCGTATTGAGCTGGGTGAAATCCAAGCAGCGCTGACAATACTGCCCGACGTGCGCGACGTCATGGTGCTGGCCCGTGAAGATAATCCAGGCGACAAGCGTCTGGTTGCGTATCTCGTGCCGTGCGAAGGATCTGTGCAGGCAAGCGTGGCCGGGCTGCGTGCAGCCTTGTTAAATTTTCTCCCGGATTACATGGTGCCGGCGCATTTCATCTTCCTCGATCGCTTTCCTCTGACACCGAACGGAAAAATCGATCGCAAGGCCTTGCCGGCGCCTGCCATGACGCACAGCGACATCGGTTATGTTGCGCCTCGCACCTCCACCGAAAAAATCCTTGCGGTTATCTGGGCCAAGATCCTCAAACTCGATAAGGTCGGCGTGGCGGATAATTTTTTTGCTTTGGGTGGCCATTCCCTGCTCTCTATTGAATTATTTCATTCAATGAAGAGGCAACTGAATATCACGTTTCCTTTAGCAACGATTTTTACCGCGCCGACAGTAGCAGCATTGGCAGCAATAATTGATGCGGGACGACATTCGCAGTCTTTATTGGCGCCCCTGCAACAGGGCGGAGACGGTCAACCGGTATTTTGCGTTCATCCTGTGGGTGGGCAAATCTTTTTTTACCTGGAACTCGCTCGGCATCTCGGCAGCGAATTTCCTGTCTACGGCATCCAGTCTGCTGAAGTCGCCGGATGGCCGCACCAATTCGACACCATGGAAGCGATGGCATCGGCTTATTGCGCAACGATTAAAGCGAAACAGGCGAACGGGCCGTATCGTTTAATCGGCTGGTCGACGGGTGGACTCATCGCCATGGCAATTGCAGCGGATCTTGAAAAGCAGGGATGCGAAGTTGAATATATCGGCCTTCTCGACTCCAAACCGATTCGGAATGACATTGAGGTGACAGAAGAGCAGACACTGTTCCGCGCGATGCTTGCCACGCTTTCCGCAATACGGGGTGCGCCAATTACGCCGGACGAATCGAAGGAAATGCAAAATTTATTGGATGAGAACAAACTCTCGATAACAGACTTGTTCAGTGCGGAGCACCAGGTTTTTGCACGGGCTTACCTCGGAACATGGGCAAGAACCGTTATCAGCGCCGACATACTGGAACATCTGAAGCTGCAGTTGAAAATCACGCAGCACCATCTCATGCTGCTTGCCGGGTTCTTGCCCGGGAAAGTCAAGGCGCCCTTGCATGTCTGCCGGACGAGAGAATCATTTCTTCCCGCTTCCGGTTTTTCTTTTTATGATGAATCGGACCCAACCCAGAACGGAGGTAGCAGAACCAACGTGGTTGGGGGAGATCATTACAGCATGTTAAAAGAACCGCATATCCGGCAACTTGCCGAGACTATTGCCGCATTTCTGCAAAATAAACAATGGCAGAAGCCGGATCAAATGGAAGCGATTCTGGAAAACGATGGAGTCGCCGATGTTTTTTGACGTGTTTTTCAGCATCTGCCAAACGCCGGTGGAGGGATATATTGCCATTGCCGGCGAAAACCAGTTCAGGGCCGACGGTGTCTTCCGGGTCTGACATACGCATTTTGCCAATCAATGGAAGTGCGCCTCGCCCATCATGTCTGCGGTAGTTACGATGGTCGCATGGCGCACCAAATCTGCGGGGCGGAAATGTCGCCCCGCGCTTCTTATGCCGACGCTGCCAACGCTTCCGCTTTATCGTCGTGCCGCACTTCAGCCAGATGCCGATTCAACGCACTGACCACCGCCTTGAACGATGCCGTGACGATATTGCCGTCGATTCCCACGCCGAACCGGGTCGGGCCGTTATTCAAGCGCAGTTCGACAT
>CAMLDH010000063.1 GCA_946478765.1 uncultured Oxalobacteraceae bacterium
ACGCATCGAACAAGACGCAAGCTGCAGTCAAGGCTGCAGCGTTAGGGATGCTTCTTTAACTCTAGCTTACGGTTGCTGAATTAACGCTTTAATTCTGGCTTGTGTTTTTTCATCGAGTTTTGGCCACATCTTCGCGTATTTTTCGCCATTCTGAATCATGAGGATTTGCTCCGTCGTTAATGGGGCATGAATCGCCTGGACGGCCTGCTTCGGCGGCGGATTTTCCGGGCGGCCGAATATCCATTGACCGCCAAGTGTCAGCGCTGCCGTCAACACTGCGACGCTGCTTGCAACAGCAATCCATTGTCCACAATTTGATTTCCCGAAAATGCTTGTCGGTACATCGACTGCCGGTTCGTTTGCCGCGGCAAGCAGGGTTGTTATTTCTGGTGCGCTTCCTGTTGCTGCCGCATCTCCGATATGCTGCAGCAGTTTTTTATATCGTTCACTAGCTTCAAGCAATTGGTTGGTTTGTGTGCCGATGCGATCGGCGACACTGTTCATTAGCGCCATATGGTGCTCAAGATATTCCGACAGAACCGCTTCATTTAATGCAACGAGAGCGAAAACCGGATCAGTGGTATCGATTTTGATCCCGGTCTTTTCAAAGACCACTGTGCGCAGTTTATTTTGATCCATCGCCTGTCGTTCCTTGTTCACCATTCGATGTTATCAAGCTGCTCGAAAATGCCGCGATATACGGTTTTGATGCGCTGCTTTTCCATGATGTTGAATTTGTCGTTTTGCAGCACTTCATCCAGCGTCAGACGTGCGGTATTCATTTTCTTGATATCCGCGCCGAAGGTGTCGGAATTACGTTGAGAAAGCTTGACGCGGCCTTTGATGCGATTTGCATGCTCGCTGTAGGTCTGCGATTCGGTGAAGACTTTGCCGGCCGGCGTTTGCAGCAAGCCGAAATGCTCGTTTTCCCAGAGTACGATAGGCGTAGTGGTCGCTTGAGCCGTGGTCACGAATCCGGATGCGGTATCGTGCAGGGTGTCGCCGCCGCCGACAATGCTGTGGATGAATACTTCCCGGCCGGATTCTTCAAATAAATCGAATGCCTTGTTTTCCAGCAGATACGCCATCAGCGGCGAAAACGTATTCGCGCCATTGTCGATCACGCAGTTTCCATCCGATTCAAGGATATCCACCATCAGTGCATCGAAGCCTTTGGGATCAATCGTGCGCAAGTCGGTCATGACGGGCACATGTTTGACATTCATCGCCTTGTAACGGGAAAAGGTCGTGTTTTCCTGATCGGTGTCATAGCACCGCAGGGAATCGGGAGCCTTGGCCTTTATCCATTGCGCAAGGAGGGTCGAAACCAGCGTCTTGCCGATGCCGCCTTTACCTTGCAGGATGAAATGAACGGTATTTTTCATATCACAGTGTCTCTCGCCTACGAAATTGAATGTCTGGATGCCAATCCATTGGGAAACGTATTCTACGACGTCCGTGAAGTTCGTTGCATATTTGCACCAGTTCGGCGTGTGTGCGCATGGTAACTCTTATCTCCAATCGTCGATTCGTTGCATCTAGTTAAGGCTGATTTGCTTTTCATATGCGGAAGTATTGCAGTTGCCAGTGCTTGATTCCTGAATAGAAATCAGGCCAGAGTCATTGTTTTTTATGGCTTTAAACCGAAAAATATTGCATCGGCTTTTAAATTTTTTGAATTGTTATTGAAACTGTAAGAGGATTGCCGGGTCTGATTTTTGGCGGGAACTCGCACTTGGCTAAATGCACGAGTGGTGATTGAGTAATGACCTATTCATTTTTCGGAGAATCCATGATGAAACTATCTTCAGCACTGTTAATTTCCTTACTCTCAATGGCGGGTACGACGTTCGCTCAAAATTCATCCAGTGATATTACTACCAGCACCGATCCGTCAAAAGCTGCCGCAGTAGAACAACAGGCACAGGATATTCAATCCCGCCAGCAAAAAGCGCAGCAAGATTCATCCGGGACTTCAGCACAATCGCAAACAACATCAAAGCCCAAGAAACATGCGAAACGTAAAGGCACGAAGAAACACGCGGCGAAATCGGGCGGCGCGGCAACCGGCAGTACCGGTACGAGTGGGGCAACCAGCGGTAGCGCCGGTACGAGTAGTGGTGCAGCAGGTACGAGCGGCATGAGCGGGGCTGGCGCCACTGGCGGCTCGACCAGTGGATCCTCAAGCACGACTCCGTCGTCAGGGGCCAGCCCATCTGGCGGCACCAGCGGTTCTTCCGGTTCCAGCACGACCTCGCCGAGCTCCAGCGGCGGTTCCGGTTCCAGCATGACCTCGCCGAGCTCCAGCGGCAGTTCCGGTTCCAGCAGCAGCTCCGGTACTGCCACACCGGATTCCAGCGGTAGTTCCGGCACGACGGGTTCCGGCACGAGCACCAACCCCAGCAGCGGCAGCGGTTCTTCTGATACCACCAAATAATCAGGCACCAGCGGGGGCTAAGTTTCCAATTACGCGCGGTTGCGATTGTTGTTACGGCAGCCGCGACGCGCTGGAATAACTGTCGAAAAAGGCGTTATTCAGGTTCAATGCCGAGCGCCACGAGAAATCGTGAAACCATGTTATAGGCAGCGATTACGCCTGTCAGTTCGACGACGTGCTGGTCGTTCTTCAGCGTGGAACGAACGGCAACGAACGTCGCGTCGCTGACTTGTACGTTGCGCGTCATTGCGATCGTGAGTTGAATGGCCGCACGCTCATGCGCATCGAACAGCAATTCGTCATGCGCGCATCGTTCCGGGTGCCGCAAGGCTTCTACCTGTTGTTTCGTGCCGCCGGCCTTCACGAGTTCCGGCGCATGATGATGGAATTCGTATTCTGCGCCGTTGAGAACGGCGACTACGCACATCGCGAGTTCCCGTAGTTTCGGCGGCAAAGCGAGTCCCGTTCTGACTTCGCCGAGAAAGGCGTTCCAGCCTTTGGCAAATGCCGGACTCTGCAGGAGCATGCGATCCAGATTCAACAGGTTTCCGCCTCTGCGCGTGCGGATGGCGTCAACGATCTCTTTCGGTTCCGACAGGTCGCTGGGTGTGTAGGGAATGCGAGGCATGGCAATGAATTCCTTGTTTCGGATTTTGTTGAAGACGTGAGGTGCAGAAAAAATGGTTGCTGCAGACAGCGAAGCGGGCCATTACTCCATCCTGTCTGCAGCAAGCTGCGCGCAATTGCCGCGCGATTGTTATCGCATCATGCCGGCGTCGCCACTGCCATTTCCACGGTGACTGCATCGATCGCATCGCCAAGTCGATCGACAATGGCATCGACAATGTCTGCACTGCAGATAAACGGCGGCGCCAGCAACACATGATCGCCTGAGCGGCCGTCTATCGTTCCGCCCATCGGATAAACCATCAGCCCACGCGCCATCGCTTCGGACTTGATGCGCGCATGCAGCCGCTGCGCAGCGTCGAACGGCATCTTCGTTGCGCGGTCGGCGACCAGCTCGATGCCCCAGAATAGTCCGCGCCCGCGGATGTCGCCGACATGCGGATGGTCGGCGAAACGATCGCGCAGCGCTTGCGCCAACTGATTGCCGCGTGCCTGTACGTTATCCAGCAGATTGCCGGTCCGGATCACCTGCTGTACCGCCAACGCGGCTGCACATGCAAGCGGATGTCCGACATAGGTATGGCCATGCTGGAACAGGCCGGAACCCTGGGCGAACGTGTCGAAGATATGCTTGCCGACGAATGTCGCACCGATCGGCGCATAACCGCCACCCAGGCCTTTTGCTACCGTCATCAGATCGGGAGCAACCCCATCCTGCTCGCACGCATGCAAAGTGCCCGTGCGCCCCATGCCGCACATGACTTCATCAAGAATCAACAGGATGCCGTGGCGATCGCATATTTCACGAATGCGCCGCAGGTAACCAGGCGCCGGCGGTACCGCACCGAGCGTTGCCCCGACCACGGTTTCCGCAACGAAGGCGATAACGGTTTCTGCGCCGAGTTCAAGGATTTTCGCTTCCAGCGCATCGGCGGCACGGTGGCCGTAGGCTTCCGGCGTTTCGTCTTCGCCGCGATAGCGATATTCGTAGCAGGGATCGATGTACTCGCTATCGATCAGAATCGGCGCGAATTGCTTGCGCCGCCATGCGTTGCCGCCGACCGCCAGCGCGCCCAAGGTGTTGCCGTGGTAGCTCTGCCGGCGCGCAATGAAATGCCGCCGTCCGGTTTCGCCACGCTCGACAAAATACTGGCGTGCCATCTTGAGGGCCGCTTCGACCGCTTCCGAGCCGCCGGACACCAGATACACATGCGACATGCCGTGCGGCGCGTGCGCAACCAGTTCGTCGCCCAGCGCTTCGGCCGCCTCCGACGTAAAAAAGCTGGTGTGCGCATAGGTGATTTTGTCGAGTTGCGCATGCATCGCCGCCAGCACTTCGGGATGCTGATGCCCGAGGCAGGAAACGGCGGCGCCGCCGCTGGCGTCGATGTAGCCTTTTCCTTCGGCATCAATCAGGTATACGCCGCGGCCGCTTGTCGCGAGCGGGTAATGATGGTGAATTTGCCGGTGTAATAAATGGCTCATCGCGTTCAGTTCCCGTTGCTGGTGGATGTGGCATATATCGGTTGCTGCAAATCGCCGCTCACCGCTTTGGGCGCAACAGTATCATGTCGGGCAAGGATATGGATCACCTCGTGCGGTTCTTCCTGTTCTTCTTCGAAGAAAAAGCGCTTTTCGCCGAATGCCGGAACCAGATCATCGAGCCAGGTGGCTTCCGGGTCGAATTTCGCGTAGAAGGGTTTGCGCACCCAATCCGGATTGCGCGCTTGCAGGAACTGCAAGGCAAACACTTTTTCGCCGCCAATGGTGACGATGCCGTCGATTACCACCTTGCCGGGGAACGCACTCATCGACGGGCCGCGTACCGTGCGCGACAAGCCCGACACCATCTGATACGCCGCCTGGAAAGTCTCGTATGCTTTCGCCAGCGGCAATTGGAAATAATGGCTCGGTCCGGTATCGCGTTCAACAAACATGTAATACGGAATGGCACCCAGTCGAACGCCGGTTGTCCACAGTTCGGCCCATCCTTTCGGGTCCTCGTTGATGTGGCGGATCAGTGGCGCCTGCATACGCAAGGTGGCGCCGGAGCCGACAATGCGTTTCACTGCCTGCTGCGCGATTGCCGGCCGCAATTCGGCAGGGTGATTGTAATGGCCCATCAGCGCAAGGTTTTTTCCCGACTCGACCACTTTCGAGAACAGCCGCAGCAGATCGTCCGCATCCTTGTCGGTAACGAAGCGTTGCGGCCAGTAGGCGACCGACTTGGTGCCGATGCGAATGTTTTGAATATGCGACAGCTCAGGCACCAGCAGCGGCTCGATGTAACCGGCTAGCGAACGCGTATTCATGATCAGCGGATCGCCGCCGGTGATCAGCACGTCGGTCACTTCCGGATGCTGTTTGAGGTAGGCGACCAGTTCATTCGATTCTTTCGCATCGAACTTCAGGTCTTCCATGCCGACGAATTGCGGCCAGCGGAAACAGAAGGTGCAATACGCGTGGCAGGTCTGGCCTGCGCTGGGGAAGAACAGCACGGTTTGCTTGTACTTGTGCTGCAAACCGCGCACCGGTTCGCCATCCATCATCGGTACGTTATGCGTCATCTGGCCGGCCGGATGCGGATTCATCTGCAAGCGCAGTCGTCTGACTTCTCTTTCAATTGCGACTTCATCCTTTTGTACCAGAACCAGGTCGCGCAGATGGGCGTATTCGGCAGGCGACAGCATGTCGCGGTGCGGAAAGGTCAGGCGATAGATGGGATCGTCAGGAATATTATTCCAGTCGATCAATTCATTCATCACGTATTGATTGGTGCGGAATGGCATGACACGGGACACGACTTGCACCGCTTCGCGCAGATCTTCCGAGAGTAACTCCCATTGCGGCGCCTGATGAATGGTTTGGCGGGTATAGGGTTTGAATTTTGTGGGTATCGGTTCATTGTTCATGACGTTTCCTTCCATAATGGATTAATGGGGTTGTGCGAATTGGTTGGTGGTTCTCTTTTGTCTGTCTGTTTGATCTATCGCAAATGCCTGCGCAATAATTGCGTGGAGTAAATGGGTCGCGTTATATTTCACCGTCTCGCCGGAGTTGAGCGACAACATCGCCAGCGCTTTCAGCTTCGATTGCATGTGAATAGTGTTGCGTCAAAATTCACATTTCACAAACAATAAAAATTCGCGATGTTGTGCGTTTGAGGAACGATGTGTGAGAAGAAAAATTCCAAGTATTGAAGCGTTGATTGCATTCGAAGCGGCGGCTCGCCATGAAAGCTTTACGCGTAGCGCCGACGAACTGGCGTTGACGCAAAGTGCGGTGGGGCGGCAGATTGCCGGTCTTGAAGAGTACTTGGGCGTTCCGTTGTTCAATCGCATCAAGAAGCGGATCAGCCTGACCGATATCGGCGTGATCTATGCGAAGCAGGTACGCGAAAGTCTGGGGAAAATAGAGCGCGATACGCTGGCGGCGATGGCGCACCGCGGGGCAGGGGGGATACTTGAGCTGGCCGTCATTCCGACTTTTGCCACGCGCTGGCTGATTCCGCGTCTTCCGCAGTTTTATGCGCAGCATGAACACATCACGCTCAATTTGACGACTCGCGCAGAGCCCTTCATGTTTACCGATACGCCGTTCGATGCGGCAATCCATTTCGGAAATCCGGTGTGGCCCGGCGCCGTTGCGCAGCATTTGTTCGGGGAGGAAATGACGCCGGTATGCAGTCCTCGATTATTGCGTGGAGACGCATGCCTGCAGCCTGGCGATCTTGCGCGCTGCACCTTGCTGCATCAATCCGCGCGTCCTGATGCATGGCGCCAATGGCTGGCGCAGGCAGGCATACGCGATGTCGATTGCATGCGAGGACAGCGTTACGAATTATTTTCGATGCTGGTGGAAGCGGCGCGCGCGGGCTTGGGCATTGCACTGGTGCCCAGGTTTTTTGTGTTGAGCGAGATTGCCACCGGCGAGCTCGTCATTCCCTGCGAACCGCCGCTGCGCAACGATAAAGGGTATTACCTGGTGTATCCGGAGTACAAGCAAAGCGCGCCGTTACTAAAGGCATTCGAGACATGGCTGCTCGGTACTGCCCAGCAGTACCGCGAGACGGCCTGAGCGGATGAAGCTACTTCCTACTTATGGGAATGGTCCGGTAGTGCAGGCCTCCGTGGTTGCATGTACATGCAGGAACGGAGGCCTGCACTACCGGGCGAGATTACGCCGCTAAACGCGTCACGCTGCCGGGGTTGTCGTTGATATTGTTATTGAACTCCATTGCAATGAAGGCTTCGCTCGGCAACGGACTGGCGGGCCATTGCAACAGTGGTATGCCGACGATCTCGAGTGCGTCCTCTTTCATTTTGTTTGCGTTCCGGCGGCTTTCACTGGCCTCGTTCGCATATTCCAGTTCGATGGCGGCAACGATCCGCATGGCTTTATTGCAGACCACAAAGTCCAGGCTTTCCCGCGACAGAATGTCGAATGCCGGGCCCTTGACGCCAATGCAGCGGTTCAGTGCAACCTTGGGCAGCACGACATGATCCGGGAGCGCTTTCAGCAGCCGCCAGTACATTGCCTGTTCTATCGTGCTTAGCGGTCGTCGTTTTCTATAGGTTGATTCCTGCGCCACTTTCTTTTGCAGTTTCAGATACACAAGGGTAATGCTCAATACAAGCAATGTAATGATGCCAAGCAGTATTTTTATAGTGTCCATTTGCTTGTGGTTACTTGATAAAATACAAAAATTAATAATGTTGCAATTATTAAGTAATATCAACTATTGGTTTTGATATTTGTCAAATGTTATGTCGGTAACTGACCTTACGCAGAGCGTGGCGCTTGAAGTTGCTCATAGGCTTGCTGAGTTGCCGTCATCAACAGCTTGTCAGACAGTGCCTGTTACTTCTTGCAGGACAAAAAATGCCAGCATTGTTGTAAGGTGCTGACCATCATGGAGATCAATGGTGGCAACCGCCCTCGCCATGTCTTGGATTGTCCATAGCGGCGATAAAACGCTGACCAAGATAGCGTAGCGGTACGAAATCCATCCGAACCAGGCAACCGAATTGGAAGGGGCATTTGCTGGAGCGGGCTACCGACGTATTTGACGGCGGCGCTACGGCCGGCTAGAGCAAGAACGTGCTGGACCTGAAGGCGTTGCGCGCCAAGATCTGGCAGCAGGCACTGAAAATGGCAGCGTAGATGGTAGCGGGATTACCCACCGCACGCTCCTGCTCTGCGCATAGGCCGGCGAGCGGCGCCGTGAATACCCCTACATCCGCAAAGCTCCACTTAACGGCTATGAATTTCTGTACAAACAAAGAGGGCTACTTCTACGCATCAAAATTTCTTCCGCAGACGCGCATCATACTTCTCAAAAATCAAAAATACATTTAAACAACGTAGGGGAAAAAATGCAAATTCCTTTTGTATGTGTGTTACCAAGTCAAATTCTTAGGTATGTCTTACTGGTTATATTCTCTTTGTTTAGTCTTGCTTGCGTCGCTGCCGGTCCAACAGGGACAGACGATGGAGAAACAAGCATCCCATCTTTTTTTAATCGTCCCGACATTTTGCCTGCGGGCGGCACACTTGCTGTGGGCAAATCGCTTAAGTCACTCAATGGAAAATATGAGTTTAAGGTGCAAACCGATGGAAACCTTGTCGTGTATGCCAACGGTACCGCCATTTGGGCAAGTCAAACCAACGGCAATTATTCAATCAAGGAATTACGCCTGCAGCCAAATGGCGATCTCGTGCTCTTCGATAACAGCGGGGGTGTCATGTGGCGTTCTGGAACGGGAGGAAATGATGTCTCGAACACTTCTTACGCTCGCTATTTGATGATGAGCGATAGTGGGATATTGGCGATCCATGGAGATACCGGTTATCCAGCATGGTCAAATGCTGTCCGATATAACGCCGTGCGCTTCGTGGCACGCACGATAAAAAATATTGGTCAGGATGCGGGCAAATTGATGTGCATGGATATCAACCAGGCGGGCCAAGGAAGTGGCACGAACATCCAGCTATGGAACTGCAATAACTACGCCAGCGGCGATGCGCAACTCTTCGTGTACAACACGTCTGATCAAACGATTCGAATGCTGGCCAATCAAGATAGGTGTGTGGACGTCAGCGGAAACAGCACGACGAACGGCACCAACATACAATTATGGAGTTGCAACGGTGGGAATGGACAACGATTCGACTATGACAAGGCTTCTGGCGCTTTGCGCTACAAAGCCAACACTGCGAAGTGCATCGACATCAACGGCTCAAACCGAAGTACAACGGACCTGAACGGCACCAACATTCAGCTTTGGGATTGCAATAACACCGGTTCGCAGCGATTCGATATGGTTGTAGGGGGCAGTACAGGCATACCCATCTGGATCAATTACACTACTTTGATCAAGCGTGGGCAGTCTCACTGCATTGATAGAGTAAATAACGGTACGACGAATGGGACCAATATTCAACTCTATCAATGTAACGACTCTGAAGCACAGCGCTTCTCGTACAACAAAATCGATGGGACCATCAGGGCTGCAAATAATCAAAGCAAATGCATGGACGTCAATGGTGGCAATACCGGAAACGACACCAACATACAAGTATGGGATTGTCTCGGTGGGGATTCACAACGTTTCGACTTTGATCTTCAAACAGGTGAAATTAAATTGAGAAAGGCGCCAAACAAATGCGTTGATGTTGCGGGTGGGTGGAATTCGAATGGAACCAACATCCAACTGTACGACTGTAACGGCTCCGATGCGCAAAAATTTGACTTGGCTGGCTATGTCACCAGCACAGGGGGGCAAGTACAGCGTTTGTCGATTGATTTACGGAATGTAGATGATGATGTCTATGTGTACGTCAACGGAACGCAACGCATTTACTCAAAAAACGGCAACCCAGGACTGTATGACATTGATCCGAGCTGGTTGGTCTACGGGGACAATACCATCAAAGTACTACTGGGGAATTTCGGCTGTTGGGCAAGCTCGCTTACGATGGCATTGTTCAGAAATATGGAATCCGTACCAGCCATCACGCGTGGAATCTATCTATCGTCCACATCTAATTGTGGCTACCAAGCAGATTGGCGTTACAACTTCAATACCGCCACTGGGCGCATTAGAGAATTACAGTAACAACAATCGATGCAACTCTTGTGAATACATCTCACATACTTGGTGAAAAGGGAAATAGTATGAATTTTATTAATCAAACAAAAAAGAAAGTTGTTCTTTTTTTAGTGTTTGCTTTTTTATTCTCGTCATCTGTTAGCGCACATAATGGAAACTGGTTTCAGTCAAACAATCCAGGCACCAATCGCTTTGATTATTTTATACCAGCCCTCTTCGGCTGGTCGCTTTTTACCAATCCACTCTATAGACCAAACAATTCTCAGCAGTTCAGCCCCTTTCACGTTTCGCGGGACAACACAGACAATACGGGCGTACACATAACGTTTGGCACAGACTCAAGAGAAGGAAATAATTCACAATTTCCCCGGTATGCTTACTTTCCAAACTGGACTTCTGATTCCAATCGGTGGCGAATATTGGGACAACTTGAAAGCACCTCGTACAACGCGCAGTATAGAAGTGAGTTCATGACTTACGACCAATTTCAAACGCAACTACGCTCGGATATTACACGCTATCAGAACTTGCGGATTAGCGACTCCACACACGCGGTATATTACGACGCACTTATTGACGATGCGCGCGCGGCCATCGGCGATCCAAGCGGGTATGGCGCAGGTGGAAATTCGATACTTGCAGACTGGTGGAATGACTACTCGCAGTTACCCTCAAGTTCGTCCGGTGGCACGCCCCCAAGCCCAACCGCTGGTCATGACGAACTTTGACATCGCTCACTTTCGCTGAACTAAGCTCGACTTTATCCATTTGGAGAGATGTTTATTAAACGCAAACCCGGTCAACGCAGTCTATTGTCGCCGATCCGGCCACTCAATGGAGAACGCTGACTATCCCATTCTGGTACGGCGAGCAGAACCGCCAGGTCGAAGTCGCCAGCGCAACGGTCGTGTGGTATCACTCCGGCATGCCGGTCATTCCCCTGCGCTGGGTCTTGATTCGCGATCCGATGGAACAATTCGAAACCCAAGCCTTGCTTTCCGACACCATCGCTTCCGTGCGCCGATGGTTATGGAGCCACGAGTATTTTTCAACGTCGTCAAATGAGCGGCGATACCTTGCGTGATGAAGTGCATTTCATCATGGAAAATTACGGAAAAACATTCACTGTAAATTTTGCATAACTACTTAGCGCATTTTGTGAATCAAGGTGGCGTGCGCTCCGCGCACCGAAAGGTTCTGTGGCGCGCTGGTGTGTAGGGCGCGCCTTGCAGGTTCTTGGTAATTCGCTTTGGCGTTGTTTATATTTCCGCAAAAAAATTGTTGGGTGCAACTGGCTGCCATCTTACAAATGCACTAGAGCGGTGAGCATGGACTTCTTCATTGTGGGAAATGAATTGAGACGCAAGGACGAACCATCCTTCGCTCGATATGACGCGCTGCGCAACAGGAAATAATTCCTCCTCTTCTTTTGCCAGACGCCGCAGCAGATTATGACAATAAACGTCCATTGCGCTGCACAATTCTTTTATGCCGACACTGCCTTGCTGAAAGGCGAATTTCACTCGTGCGCGCACCGATTTGAGAATGGCTTCGCTCTGCGCGCTCAGAGATTCAAGTTCGGCCAGCAAAGGATCGGCTTCCCGCGTCGCCTCTTGTACGGCTGGAATGACATAGAGTTCAACATTGCGCCGATGGTGCGATTCATCAAACCGGGCCAGTTGATTCAGGGCTGACTCAAAGCAGTTCTGGTCGATGCATTGCTGCTCTTTCATGCAATTCCGAAAGTGCTCCTGGACAGTGATCAATACGTTTTTCGCTTTTTTTTGTTCGACTGACAGCGTGACAAGTGAGTAAGTGAAAGTCAACATCTCTCCGCTCCTTGAAGGCTTGTATTCCCCCAGTACAGGCAGGGAATTTAACCGATTAAATTTATTAAATGGGAATTACGGTGGATGCGAGCTTTTGAAAAACTCGAATAGTGAGTCTAGCGCACATGACGTAAATTGCAAGAATCTTTATCAAGGAAAATTAAGCGCATAGTGCAAATTATCATGCTGCTTCGCAGCATTCCTGACCCTGGCTGCTACACGTCCTTGTAAGCGATGGAAGTGTTGTCAATCACCGCATTGGCGCCGCAGCAAACGGATGATTTTCCCCGTGAGGGAGGCACGCCAAAAGAGATGAAATTTTCTGCAAATTCTCAATGTTGCCCCTATAAAATAGCTCCTGAGATATGATTTGCCCCTGATATATGACTACTATATGACACTGCGTTTTAATGTTAATCGCCAGAATGCCTAATGCAAATTACTAAACGTGTCATCCATTTAGCTAAAGAGCGCGCGTTGTGCGGTTTTTCGGTACTGGCGCAAAACATGCTGTCGAGTGCGGACGACAACATCATCCGGTCGACGGCGATTGTGCGATTGCCATCGGATCAAAAGGCATTAACTGCTGCTCGCGTATTTTTGCGGCACGATGGCAAGCTCTTCTTGCAGCGTCTCGAAATGTTCTTTGGCGATTATCTGGAACGCGCAATGCAGACCATGTATACCGATCTGCGCATGGGCCTGAACAATATCTCGGCCGATCGCCTTTCCCTGATCGATGATGAAACCGTCACGCGGCAGATTGAAGTCGATCGCCTGGTATTGCGCATGCGCGACGTCGACCCTGAAAACCTCGGCCGCTTGAACATGATGATTGCGCAGTTGCATGGCGATCATGATGTGCGCGAGCGGGAAAATCCGTTTCGCCCTTATTTGCTGGCGCGTTCTCTCTATGAAGTGGTGCGCGAAATGGCGAAGGAAGAAGCGCTGGCCAAAGTCTTGTTTGATTATTGCTCCAATGCCATGGCGCATCAATTGCCGGGATATTACGCGGCAATTCGGGAGGTATTTGAAACAAGCGGCGTGCGTACCCGCTTTTTGGCGCGCCCTTCGGCGATGACTCGGGGGCAACGCGAAAGGATGGCGAGAAAACAAACCGGTCATCAAGCAGGTTTTGGCATTACGCTGAGTGGCATGCATCCGGATCTTTCCGATTCTTCCATCGCCCCGGACATGCTGCCGCAGAATGTCAATGCGCGCATTTTGTCCGGCCTCCAGCGTATCCTGGCGTTGCAGCAAAGTGCGCCGCCCGGCTTGCAGAAAAATGAGAGCTTGCCTGTGCTGGCGCAAAAAAATCAGTCGGTCGAATTTCAGGATTTTGTCTGGCAAATTTTCAACCAGCCGAAACCGGCCGGGCTGCCGCGCAGCATGGATCGGGGCGCGCAAGCGCCTCGCTCGCCGGCAGCCGAAGCGCAAGAAAGGAACGCCGCCGCCAAGGCGCCATCGCCACTGGTTTCCCAACTGAAGCAATACCAGCAGGCGGCTGCGCGCGGGCAGGCAGTGAATGAGGAAATTTCTCCGGAACAAAATCAAATCTTTGCATTGCGAGAGAAGATTGATATCGAGAAAGCGAGCGATCTGGATCGTGTCACGCTCGATGTGGTGGCACTTTTGTTTGAATTCATTTTGCAAGACGATCAGATACCGGCCGATTTGCGCGCGCAGATCGGCCGGCTGCAGCTTCCTTTTCTGAGAGCCGCCATGCTGGCGCCCGACTTGCTGCATGAAGCATCGCATCCAGCCCGGCAATTGCTCAATCGCATGGGCGCGGTTTCGGTGGGACTGGTGTCCGGTACGGCGTTCGATCAAGCGATCGAGTCTGAAATTCATCGCATCGTCAGCAAGATTCTGGAAAACTTCGACGATGACATGGCGATTTTCACGAACTGCCTGGAGGATCTCGATGCAGTCCTGCACGAGCAGCTAGGCAAGAACGATGCGGATGCCAGCTTGCTGGTAGAGGCCGTCGAAGAAGCCGAGAAAGCCAGCGCCGTGCTGGCCAACACGGCCAACGCCTTGCAGGGTTTGCTGGCGCCTTTATCGGTCGACCAGCGCGTTTTCGATTTCATCATGCAAACCTGGGTCCGCGTACTGGTGCATCCATTCAGCGGCAAAGCGCCGCCCCATGCGCAGGCGATGCATGCCCAACTCAAGCCCCACGAGGTGCTGCCGGAACTGGTGTGGAGCGCTCAGGAAAAGCAAACACCCCAGGAGCGCGGTGCGCTGATGAAGCTGCTGCCTAGTCTGGTAAAACGCCTGAAAAAAGGCCTGGAAATGATCGCCTTGCCGGAACAAGAATCAAAGCGAGCAATGGATCCGCTGGTGACGGTCCATACGCAAGTCTTGCGCGCATCACAGGCAAGTACGGAGCAGACGCCGCGCAATCTGGATGATTTGCACCGGCACTTTTCAACCCTGACGATTGATGACGGCAGCGCTTTCTGGATGGAAGACGAGCCGGTCAAGGTACACGCCGCGGATGTCGCCGCAGCCTTGGCAAAACGGGGTGTTTCGGCCATGGTGAAGATGGAGCATGACGTCATTCCGGCGCTTGCCTCGGATGCGGAATGGCTATCGCAGATGCAACTGGGGATGTCCGTGGAACTATGGTCTGACGACAATGCCGAATTGGCGCGGATAACCTGGATCAGCACGCATCGTTCGCTTTACGTATTTACGCCCTATGACAATTCAAGGCCGGTCATCTACTCGTCGGTATCGTTGCTGAAAGCATTGCGCGATGGCTTGGTACGCCCGGTCGAATATGCGCCCCTGTTCGAACGCGCAGTGGAGTCGCTGATGGTGGGCGCAGAAACGCTATAACTGAATCGCCCATGAAGCGGCGCTTATTTGTGAACGCCTGCCGCTCTTCGGCATGCCGGACGTCCACGGAACCTGTGCCGAAGAATCATGCAATTGATAACATTCCCCAATGAACAAACAGACTTTAGACCGCATCCTGCAATCGCAGGGCTTCGGCTCCCGCAAATGGTGCCGTGAACTGATAACCGATGGCGAAGTGTCCATCGGCGGCGAAAGCATCACCGACTATCGCAGCACGTTCGATACAAGCAATCTTGTATTTACGCTGTTCGATGAAGAGTGGACTTATCGCGAACACGTGTATATCGCGTTGAACAAGCCCGCCAATTTCGAATGTTCCAGGAAGCCCAGCCATCATCCCGGTGTGTTGACGCTGTTGCCGGAACAATTTACCTGGCGCGATGTGCAGCCGGTAGGGCGGCTGGACCACGACACGACCGGCTTGCTGTTGCTGTCGGATGACGGCGCGTTCATTCATGCGCAGTCTTCACCCAAGCGACATGTGCCGAAGCTGTATGTCGCCACCACGCATGATCCGGTGACGCCGGAATTGATCGCGCAATTGATGACGGGTGTGAAACTGCATGACGAACCGGCGCCACTGGCAGCGCAAACCTGCAAGATGATCGATACCCATCGACTTGAAATCGTGCTGGAGCAGGGCAAGTATCACCAGGTCAAGCGCATGCTGGCCGCGGCCGGCAATCATTGCGTCGCGTTGCGCCG
>CAMLDH010000064.1 GCA_946478765.1 uncultured Oxalobacteraceae bacterium
TCGGATCGCATGGTGTAGCAGGGGTTTCGTGGGGCATGGTGAAGCAGGGAATTCGTGGAGCACTGCTCCACGCCTGCGCAACGGTGTCGCCTTGCAAGGCGACACTCCTTTGATCCGCCTGCGGAACGGATTGCGCTTGCAAGCGCAATCCTCTCGGCTGGGATGGGGGTAGTCAGCGTCAATCCCCTCCCAAATCCCAAGAGTGCATTGAAAATTGGCATTTTCTGCCAATCTTTTGATATAATCGCAGGCTTCGCTAAAAAGACATGCAGCGAAGGCAGGATTCAGGAGAGATGGATGAGTGGTTTAAGTCGCACGCCTGGAAAGCGTGTGTAGGTTCATAGCCTACCGGGGGTTCGAATCCCCCTCTCTCCGCCAAGTAGCACTAAACCCGTTGATTTTCAACGGGTTTTTTTACGTCTATCACGCGGCAGCGTCTCGGACCGGTGTCCCATTTTCTTGGGAAAACCGTCTTGAAACTGCCTTTGCACCTCGCCAAATCCCGTCATGGGGTTTATTACCTCCGCTTCTCCTATCGCATCGGTTTCACGGTCAAGGAAAAGCGCGTCTCGCTTCAAACCAAAATTGGCTGCACTTGGCAAGATTTGTCTGAGTCGTCGTTTCCTTGACAAGGAAACCGTCCAACAGGAGGTGGCCGCTTATGAGCGGGAGAAAAACGTCGCCGGTGTGCCGATCTAGTGGTGATTCACTACTGCAGATAGATGCGCGCATGAAACTGAAAAAGCTCTATCCAGCACCTTCATCTGGTTGATCCACTAGGGGATTATGTGCACGGCGTTAAAACAAGCAATGGGATAGCTGCACAATGATCGTAATGCTTACGGCGGCACTTGCTGCAATACAAAGAACCGCATGCAGTTTGTTTTTGTTGATATTTGGAAAGCGCATATGGTTGGTCCAGTCACTTGATGGAGTGCAAAACCTTCGCGCAGCATAGCACGCCATAAATGGAAATTGCATTAGTGCCCTGAATCATTCAGTCGCTCTAATAATTTAGGGGCAAGATCACCAGACAACGAACTTCCGTGTTGTTCAGGATATTAAAGTTTCAGTACGTTATTACCTTGCTTGCGTTAGAGTAATCGTATTGCAGTAGAAAAATCCGAATTCACGGGATAAGACCGGACAAGATACCGGCGCTCATGAAAAGTCCAGTTTTATAAGGAGGCAAGGCCAACATGTATTTAGACCATCCTAAAATTACATCCACTAATAGCGTTACGGAGCCGGATCGTATTGAAAGGCTGAATCGGGTATACGGTTATGTGGTCGGCTTGGCGGATCGTGCCGGCAATGCCAAATGCATTGCCAAGTTAGCGCAGATTCATGATCATAAAGGCACTTTAATTGTCATGTGGTATGAAAAGCCAACCACTGCAGAAAAAACATTTTTTGCCAAAGCGTGGAAGAGTCTGATTGGCGACGGAACGACGAATGTCGAGCATGAGATGCAGCCGCAAGGCACTTAAGAACGTGCATGACAGAAGAAGGAGAAACAGGAGAAACGGCAGTACAGTACATATAGCCGCCTGCCGCTGGCATTCCTTTTCTGCCGTGTCTCGCTCCCTGTGCACTGTCGGCAGTGACGCTTGACCGTCAGCCAAGGTCGGCACTTGGCTCCTCGTGCACCATTGCAACAAAAACCCATCCAATCAATCACTTGCAGAGAAATCAGCATGGTTATCAACAGGCTTAACCACAATTATTGTGGGTAACTTTTGATATTTGTCAGCAGTGTTATGGATTGTGTCCTATTTTGTGCCATCGGAATAAATATTCAACGGATCAACGGGTTACAGAGTAATCAACCCGGTTATCCACAAGCTTGCCCACAATTGCTGTGAATAACATTTGACGCTCGTCAATCCAGTTGACAGCTTGCGCTGTGCATCGCGTTTTGCCAATGACTCATGATTTGAACGGATTATCGATATTGTCCGTGGGGGCAATTGAAATACGATCCGGCAGATGCTCCGCCTGGAGTGCGGCAACCGTATCGTCAATCAAGGTTTTCAATTCCTTTGCGATTGCCAGGCCGGCTTTGTCTTTCGTAATCGTCAGTGAACCGTAAAGTTCAATGCGGTCGAGCCTGTTCTCGACAGTCAGATCGGTAATGGCAATCGAATCTTCTTCGTTCTGGAATGGTTTGATGGTAGGCATGGTTTTATGTGATCGATTTGGTGCGATGCGTGAATCCCTGTTGTTGCAAAATAAATCCTGTCAGGTTACGACAATGCCTCCGTCTCGCGCGGCTTGGGCATTTTACGGCCGTGGGAAGTTGGTTCAGGCAAGTCCATCTTCGCTTCCTTGATCCGGGCGTCGGCGTTCGGCAGAAAATCGATGCCGACTCGCTTTTCCAGTTCTGCAAGCGAGACGGTTTGGTATTCCGATCCGCGGACATTCGGCGCCACATACGCGGCCGCTTCCCGCCGAACCGGATCGTAAATGACTTTGAATACATGCGTGGGGACCAGCACACGAGCGTTGATGCGCTGAATCGAGCTGCCCTCGAAAATAGGGCCGGTAATCACATATAACTCTCCTTCCTGGCGCGCTAGTTTTCTGGTGCTTTCCTCGATGCCGGCCCACAGATTCTGGTTGTTGTTGGGATCTTGCGGGATCATGTTTGCCAATGAAAAACTTTCGTATTGCGTGGTCGCGTTCGGCATGTCGCCGGATGGACTCATGTGTCCGCGATCGAATCCAGAGCGGGCGTAGTCGCGTAGTTCGGCGCGATCTTCGGCGGGCAGACGCTCTTCCGGATGAAATGTGTTCTGGCGCTTCATTGCCTTGCTTTCAATAACGCGCTCGGCGGTCAAATGTTCAGCCGACCATAGCGGCGTATGCGTTACGCCGGAATGCATGACTGCATAGCCTTCAAAACATAACAGTCTTGTTCTCGGCGCCAGTTTTTGATTAATGAATACGGGCGCTTTGCCATTGGCGAAATGCTCGGGACACTGGTTGGGCTGGGTACACGATGTGGTGCTGACAAGCAGCGCGATGAAAAACAGCAAGATCCTTTTCATGCGGATTTCCTTCGCTGGAAGCCACATCACGTATCAGTGGCGACGCGCGCATAGGGCGCTTCGCACAAGAAAAAATTGGATTAATCGGCAGGACGGAAGTTCGAAACGCAGCTTGTGCCCGCTTGTCAGCAAGGGCGGAAGTGAGACGGAAGGGATTGGCGCACTGGGTGCGGTGTCGGTCTCGTATCCGAGACCGCGAACGGGCGTGTGACTGATGAATTAATAAGGGGTAACGCCTGTTTATTGTGCTTGCGCAAACTCCGCGTTCCCCTTGCGAATTAACATACTATCTATTCATACCCCTCCCTGGGGTTGTTTTGCCCGCAGAGTGCAAACTCTGCGGGCTTTTTTTCGAATACGTCATTCGCCATCCATTTACATTCGGCAATTTTGTTGATACGTTGCGAGACATATCCCTGTCAACGAAAACACCGAATGAAGAATATCCCGCATAGAAATGGCAAGGCCGCGCAGCGCTTTGCATCCGCGCGTCTGGCATCGATCACCCTGCTGGCATTGACGCTTGCCGGATGCGCCAGCCTCAGCCCGCAGCAATGCAAGAATGCCGATTGGCGCCAGATCGGTCTGGCTGACGGCGCCAACGGCGCGTCCGCCGCACGCATCGACGAACACGCGAAAGCATGTGCCGAATATGGCGTCCATCCCAATCTGGATGCGTATTTAAGAGGCCGCAGTCAAGGCTTGCTCAACTATTGCCAGGCTGAGAATGGATTTGCGCTCGGTCGTCGCGCCAGCGAACACAACGTGGCCGATTGCCCGGAAAACCTGAAGCCGGCATTCCTCGATCAATATCATCGCGGCAGTCAAATTCATTCGCTCGAAGAGGAGATCAGGAATTACCAATATCGCATCGATCGCAATCGCAAGGATATTCGCCATGACGATGAGCGCATTGCGGAGATCAAGACTGAATTGCGGAAGGACGGTTTGCCGACCGATCGCCGTGCGGTGCTGTTGTCCGAGTTTGAGCGACTGGTGGAGAACAAGGATGCGCTCAAGCGCACCAGTTCGTCGCTGCAGCGAGAGATGGATCGGCTGGAGACAAGGGTGCGCGTGAAATTGCGAGAGTTCGGGCAATAGCACGCTGTCGGTTAACACCTTGTCATTCTTGTTACGCAGCCGCACATCATTTCACCTGCGCGTGCGCCGCCTTTCCATAGTGATGTTCAATCACGCAAGGCGATGTTCTTGTGCAATGCCCCCGTCTACCGCGAGACAAATCGGGAAGCTGTTTCGTGCACGTTCCCCAGTCAGCGGTAACGACTTGCACTAAAGATTCTTTCCGCGGGAACGTTTCCGAAATTTGCCAGTCATTTAGCTGTGCTGTCCTGCACGATGCCGCGCAAACTTTCCCTCCTTCCTGATCATGAATCAAACAACATCAAACACACTGCCCGCAGCAATGCCGGGCGGGAGCCCGCTCGAAGTTTGGGGCGGCCTCGAATGCACGGTAGTGCGCTTGCGCGACAGCTTCCGCAATCAAATTATCGAGACCGGCCATGCCGACCGCATCGAAGATCTCGATGCGATTGCGGCGCTTGGCATCAAGGCATTGCGCTATCCGGTGTTATGGGAAACGATCGCGCCGGATCATCCCGATATTTTGCACTGGTGCTGGCATGATGAGCGATTGGAACGTTTGCGTGAGTTGGGCATCGCACCGATAGCCGGTTTGGTGCATCATGGCAGCGGTCCGCGCTATACCAATTTGCTCGACCCGAAATTTCCGCAACTATTGGCCGTCCACGCGGAACGCGTCGCCGCCCGTTACCCGTGGATCGAGATGTTTACGCCGGTGAACGAACCGTTGACCACCGCGCGTTTCAGCGGTTTGTATGGGCACTGGTATCCGCATCGCAGTGATACGCGCACGATGCTGCGCGCATTGGTCAATCAGTGTCGCGCGACGGTCTTGTCGATGCGCGCGATCCGCCGCATCACGTCGGCTGCGAGGCTGGTCCAGACCGAGGATCTGGGCAAGGCATTCAGCACGCCTGAACTGAAGTATCAGGCCGACTACGAAAACGAGCGCCGCTGGTTGAGCCTGGATCTGTTATGCGGGCGCGTCGATCAACATCATCCGTGGTACAAGACCTTCCTCAAGGTGGGTATCGACAAGCGTGAGCTGAGCTTTTTTATGGAAGCGGATTGCAAGCCCGATATCGTCGGCATCAATCACTACCTGACGAGCGAGCGTTTTCTCGACCAGCGCCTGCGGCGTTATCCGGAGTTTATCCAGAGTTGCAATGCGCATCCGCGCTATGCCGACGTGCAGGCGGCACGCGTCGAACTGCCGGAAGGATTGACCGGTCCCGAACATCGGCTGCGCGAAGCATGGGAACGGTATCGTTTACCGATGGCGATCACCGAAGCGCATTATGGCGGTTCGCGCGACGAGCAGTTGCGCTGGTTGATGGAGATGTGGGATGCGGCGCGCACATTACGCGCGGAGGGCGCCGACATTCGCGCGTTCACCGTGTGGTCGATATTGGGTTGCGTCGACTGGAACACGCTGTTGACGCAAAAGAACGGCTTTTATGAAAGCGGCGTGTTCGATGTGCGCAGCGATCCGCCGCGACCCACGGCACTGGCCGCGGCCACGGCTTCTTTGGCGAAGACCGGCGAGTTCGATCATCCGGTGCTGGAACAGGCGGGCTGGTGGCGGCGCGAGGGCCGCTTCCTGCATGCGCCGTCGCGCCCTGCGGCAAGTAGCGGACGAACCGAACCATTGCGGCGTCTCGCCATCACGGGCAGTAGCGGCACGCTCGGCCAGGCTTTTTCACGCGTTTGCAAAACGCGCGGTATCGCCCATGATTTGCTGACCCGTGCCGACATGGATATTGCCGATCCGGCATCGGTGGAGGCGGCGCTCGCCAGACGGCGTCCGTGGGCAGTGGTCAATGCGGCCGGTTATGTGCGCGTGGCCGATGCGGTGCGCGACGCCGAGCGGTGCTACCGCGAGAATGCGCATGGCGCCGAAGTGCTGGCCAAGGCCTGCGCCAGACTCGGTATTCCCTATGTGACTTTTTCGTCCGACCTGGTGTTCGACGGTTCGCTCGGGCGCGCCTATGTGGAAAGCGATCGAATTTCGCCTGCCTGTACCTACGGCCGCAGCAAGGCCGATGCCGAGCGGCGGGTGGCGGATGCCTGGTCCAAGGCGCTGGTGGTGCGCACCAGCGCCTTCTTCGGCCCCTGGGATCGCTACAACTTCGTGCACGGCGTATTGCGCGACCTCGCGCAGGGGCGCGAAGTACAGGCGAGCGGCCAATCGCTGGTGTCGCCTACTTATGTGCCGGACCTGGCGCATGCGGCGTTGGATCTGTTGATCGATGGCGCCACCGGGATTTGGCATCTTGCCAACAAGGGCGAGATTTCATGGCATGACCTGGCAGCGACTGTTGCGCAGGAGGCCGGCGTCGATAGCGCGGCATTGGTCAAGATCGGCGGCGGCAGAAGTGGGATGACCGCTTTATCCAGTGAGAGAGGTTTGATCATGCCGTCGCTGAATGACGCAATTCAACGCTTTGTGCTTGAGTGCAGTGTGGCATGGCAAGAAAAAGCGGCGGCGTAAGGAATGCGCTGCAATGCGAACGCGGCAGGGTTTTCTTTGCTGCGTGAGGGAACAGCGGGCAATGCCTGCACTCAAATCTGCACCCAAAGGAAGTGCATTTCATCGACACAATTTGCAGTCGTGAATGCAATGCAATGAAAGTGCAATGAAAGGATAGACATGGTCGATACCGCATACCCGCGTCCCCAACTGGTGCGTGAACATTGGCAATCACTCAATGGCGCATGGAAGTTCACCTTCGATAATGACAATCGATACAAACACCCGTCCGATTCGATCGAATGGACATCCGAAATCAAGGTGCCGTTTCCGCCGGAATCGCACACCAGCGGCATCGGCGACCGTGGTTTTCACCGCGCCTGCTGGTATGAGCGGCAATTCGACATTCAGGCTGAAGGTCAATCGGTGCTGCTGCATTTCGGCGCCGTCGATTATCAGGCGCGCGTCTGGGTGAATGGCCACTTGGTAGCGGAGCATGAGGGCGGACATACGCCTTTCTCCGCTGACATTACGCGCGCGCTGAATGCGTCAGGCACGCAGACGGTCACGGTCCATGCCGAAGACGACCCGCACGACCTGGCCAAACCGCGCGGCAAACAGGATTGGCAACTGGAGCCGCATTCAATCTGGTACCCGCGCACCACCGGCATCTGGCAAACCGTCTGGCTTGAGCGGGTGGCGCACACGTACATTCAGAAGCTGCGCTGGACGCCGCATTTTGACGGCTTCGAAATCGGTTGCGAGGCGCAGGTAGCCGGCGACCTGACCGACGATCTAACGGTGGAAGTAAAAATCATGCACCGCGGAAAAATGCTGGCCGACGATCGCTATAAGGTGCTGGGCGGCGAAGCGCATCGCAAGATCAGCTTGTCTGATCCGGGCATCGACGATTCGCGCAACGAATTGTTGTGGAGTCCGGAACGTCCGACGCTGCTGGACGCCGAGATCGTATTGCGCCGCAAGGAACAAGTCATCGACAAGGTGTGCTCCTACACCGCATTGCGCTCGGCGCATATCAACCGCGACCGCTTCATGCTCAACGGCCGGCCCTATCCGCTGCGCATGGTGCTGGACCAGGGGTACTGGCCCGATACGCTGCTGACTGCGCCATCGGACGATGCATTGCGGCGCGATGTCGAACTGGCCAAGGCGATGGGTTTTAACGGCGTCCGGAAGCATCAGAAAATCGAGGACCCGCGCTATCTGTATTGGGCCGACAAGCTTGGCCTGCTGGTATGGGAGGAGATGCCTTCGGTCTATCGCTTTTCGCCGACCGCGATCAAGCGCCTGGTGCGCGAGTGGGGCGAAGTCATCGATCGCGATTACAGTCATCCGTGCATCATCGTGTGGGTGCCGTTCAATGAATCGTGGGGCGTGCCGAACCTGACGTCGACCCAGGCGCATCGCAATGCAGTGGAAGCGCTGTATCACCTGACGCGCACGCTCGATGCGACCCGCCCCGTAATCGGCAACGACGGCTGGGAAGCGTCGGCCACCGACATACTCGGCATCCACGATTACGACGCCGATCCAGAGCATCTGCAAGCGCGGTATTCGGCGAGCACCCAGACGCAGGAGTTGTTCGATCGACGGCGCCCAGGCGGTCGCATTCTGACGCTGGACGGTTATCCGCATCGCGGCCAGCCGATCGTATTGACCGAATTCGGCGGCATCGCGTATGCGAAACCGCGCGCTGACGGCGAGAAGAAAATCTGGGGTTACTCGCAGGCGGATACCGATCAGGAATTCATGCGCAGCTATCGCCGCTTGCTGGAGGTGGTAAACGAGACGGCCATGTTCAGCGGATTTTGCTATACCCAGTTCGCGGATACGTTTCAGGAAGCGAATGGCTTGCTGTTTGAAGATCGTACGCCCAAGCTGCCGCTGGAGCAGATCGCGGCGGCTACCGCGAATATCAAGGTCGACAAGAAGAGGGCGGCTGAAAGTGAGTAGCCAGTCTTAAATTCCTACACATGAAGATGGCAATACATTCATTGTCATTGCATTTACTGCATACGCAATGCAGTAAGGATATGGTGAGGAATAATTTTCCGATTTTGGCGCGCTTGACGGGCGCGCTGCTGCGTTGCCCCTCGCTTGTGTGGCCCGCCACACGGCGCTCGGAGCGGTGGAGCGGGGAATTCATGCGACATGTCGCATGCCCGCGTAACGGTGCTCCCTTGCAAGGGAGCACTCCTTCCTTGCATCGCATCCCGTAAAGCACCCCCAAATCGGGAAATTATTCCTCACCATATCCTAAATGCAATACCTCCCTTGCACCAAAAATCTCCTTTTTTATCAACGCATTAGACTTCGACGCCAAGAGCCGGTAGACTTTAGGCCTTTTTGCAAAGGCTACCATCATGGCCACCGATTCCGACCTTCCAATGACCGAGGCGAGCGACGTATCCACGCCGACGCCGCGCTCCGTGCCGTCCGCATTGATCGAACGCGAAGTCGCGCGCCGCCGCACCTTCGGCATCATTTCCCACCCGGATGCGGGTAAAACCACGTTGACCGAAAAGCTGCTGCTGTTCTCGGGCGCGATCCAGCTGGCAGGCACCGTCAAGGCGCGCAAGAGCGGCCGGCACGCGACCTCGGACTGGATGGAAATCGAAAAGCAGCGCGGCATTTCCGTCGCCAGCTCGGTGATGCAGTTCGAATATCGCGATCACGTGGTCAATCTGCTCGACACGCCGGGCCACCAGGATTTTTCGGAAGACACCTATCGCGTATTGACTGCGGTCGACTCCGCATTGATGGTGATCGACGCCGCCAAGGGCGTGGAAGAGCAGACCATCAAACTGCTCAATGTGTGCCGCATGCGCGCCACGCCGATTCTGACCTTCATGAACAAGATGGACCGCGAAACGCGCGATCCGCTCGAATTGCTCGATGAAGTCGAATCGGTGCTCAATATCCAGTGCGCACCGGTGACCTGGCCGATCGGCATGGGCAAATCGTTCCGCGGCGTGTATCACCTGCTGCGCGACGAAATCCTGCTGTTCGCCGCCGGCGGCGAGCGCGCCGACCAGGAGTTCGAAGTCATCAAGGGCATCGACAATCCGCGCCTGGCTGAGATGTTCCCGCGCGAAATCGAACAGCTCAAAATGGAAGTCGAACTGGTGCATGGCGCATCGCATCCCTTCGATCTCGACGCATTTTTGGCCGGCACGCAGACGCCGGTGTTCTTCGGTTCTGCGATCAACAATTTCGGCGTGCGGGAAATTCTGAACGCGCTGCTGGACTGGGCGCCGGCGCCGCGCTCGCGCGACGCCACCGTGCGCACGGTGGCGCCGAACGAGACGCCGTTTTCCGGTTTCGTGTTCAAGATCCAGGCCAACATGGACCCGGCGCATCGCGATCGCATTGCATTCTTGCGCGTGTGCTCCGGACGCTTCGAGCGCGGCATGAAACTCAAGCATTTGCGTCTGAATCGCGAGATCAAGGTGTCGAGCGTCGTGACCTTCATGGCATCGAGCCGCGAGCAGGTCGAAGAGGCGTACGCCGGCGACATCATCGGTTTGCCGAACCACGGTAACATGCAGATCGGCGACAGTTTTTCCGAAGGCGAATTGCTGCAGTTCACCGGCATTCCGTATTTCGCGCCGGATTTTTTCCGCTCGGTGCGCATTCGCAACCCACTGAAGATCAAGCAGTTGCACAAGGGCTTGCAGCAGTTGGGCGAAGAGGGTGCGGTGCAAGTGTTCAAGCCGGTGACCGGCGGCGATCTGGTACTGGGCGCGGTCGGTGTGCTGCAGTTCGAAGTGGTCGCCAGCCGCTTGTTGAACGAATACGGTGTCGATGCGGTATTCGAAGGCACCAGCATCAGCAGTGCGCGCTGGGTGTCATGCGATGACAAGAAGATGTTGGCGGATTTCGAAAAATCCTCGGCCGGCAACAATGTCGCGTATGACGCAGCCGGCAACATGGCGTATCTCGCGACCTCGGGTGTGAATCTTAAACTGACGCAGGAACGCTGGCCGCAACTCATTTTCCATGCAACGCGTGAACATGCGGTGAAGCTGGCATAAATCAAACGATGCGGTTTGCAGCACCGCGTTCAGCAGCGTCATAATGGATATTCCGAGGGCGATCGGCTTCGTGTCGCACTCGGGATATCTCCCTCCCTCTCCTTCCAAATTACTTACGCCTGTACTGAAAGGTTTGGTGGTGCTCGCCATCAATATGTGTAGGCAAGAAAACCAATAAACATACACCGAAAGCAGGGTTGTTGAAGTGTTACACGAGGTAACTTTGTGTTAACTCAAATGATTTGTTGTGTAATTTACTTATACTTTTTCATACGCCTGATTCCAGGCGCTATTCATCATTTGTATTTTTTTAATCGAGACGATTCATCGATTCGCCGAATCGTTGAGTCTCCATTTGCATTTAGTGACTACCGGATTTAAGGAGCTGAAATGCTAACTGCCACTTATTCTCTTGTTGCGATTTCTGCAGAACAAAAAAATGCGCGCAGTATTTTATCCAGGCTGCAACAATACATTCACAACTGCTGGAAAAGCCTGCAGGATCTTGATTTGCCTCAACTTGAATCGGCATTCAATAAATTGACGCAGTTTGATCGATTCTGTCATGAACGCAAGGTTGAGATGTATGTGATTCCCGCAGTACGGGGCGCAACCCGAGAAGTTGATTCGCTGTTGGCTGAACTGGAATCGATGAGCGCACGCGGTATCGATATCCTGCGCTCCGTGCAGGATCAGTTGCGCCAGACGTTCAACCAGGGGGCCGCGAAAATCAGGGAGCTATGCAATGCAATGGAAATTTATTGCGACAACCTGCTGAAAAGACTCGCAAAGGAAGAAGACGAATTATTGCCGATGGTAGGACGCCTGTTGACCATCGATGAATGGTTTCCGATTGCTGCCAAATTTTTGTCTGACGACGAGAAACAACTCAAGCGGCGGCACGTAACACCGTTGCCGACCTGAATTTCCCTTCCCTAGGCAATCGCCAAGGATTGCCTCTTGCATAGCATGCCGTTTCTTGGCATCGTGTGGCCACTGGTTTTACTACGGGCCACACAATGCCAAAAATTCTGAAATTCACCCAATTTGCGCTACGCGATTTTTTCGTCACTGCCGGGCCGCCCATTATTCTGGTCCTGCTGATCTGCTTCATCGCCTATCGCCTGATTGATCCCTCTCCGCCATCGCAGGTCACGATTTCCACCGGTCAGGAAAACAGCGCATATGAAGCATTGGCGAAGCGCTACGCGAAAGCGCTGGCGAAACATCAGATCACCGCGACGCTGCGGCCCTCGTTGGGATCGCAGGAAAATCTTCAACGCTTGAATGACCTGAAATCCGGCGTCGATATCGCCTTTGTACAGAGCGGCTCGACAGAGCAGGTGGATATGGAGCGCAAAGGACTGGTTTCGCTTGGCAGTTTGTTTACCGAGCCGGTGTGGCTGTTTTTTCGTGACACCAGGGACATTACGCAATTGACCCAATTGAAGGGATTGAAAATCAATGTCGGTCCCGAAGGCACTGGTGTACCGAACTTGTTCAAGAAGCTGCTATCGGTCAATGGCGTGGAGCCGACCGACTTGACGCTGGGTGCGCTGGAAAATACGCCGGCGACAGTGGCGCTGCTGGAAGGGCGGATCGACGGCCTGGTGTTCAGTTCGGCGCCGGATGCGCCCTTGATTCAAATGCTGTTGCAAACACCCGGTATCAAGCTGTTTGATTTCGTGCAGTCGGAAGCGTATACGCGGCGTTTTCCATTCCTGTCGCATGTGGTATTGCCGCGCGGGATCGTCGATCTGGGACGTGATTTGCCGACCAAGGATTATCATTTGATTGCGCCGACGGCAACGCTGGTGGCGCGCGATAACCTGCATCCGGCGCTGGTCGACTTGTTTGTGCAGGCGGCGTCGGAAATCCATGGCACCGCCGGCTGGTTTCACAAGCAAGGTGAATTCCCGACTGCAAATTACACGGAAATTCCGGTGGCGCGCGACGCCGAAAAATTCTACAAGAATGGACCGCCGTTACTGCAACGCTATATGCCGTTCTGGCTGGCGAATGTGTTCGAGCGCATGTGGGTCGTGATTGTGGCGCTCGGCGCGCTGGTGCTGCCGTTGTCGCGTATTGTGCCGCCGCTCTATGTATGGAAAGTGCGCTCGCGCGTGTATCGCTGGTATGGACAACTGCGTGCGGTCGAGCAGGCGATTGAAGAGGTGATGCCGGCGCGGCGCGCGGAAGTCTGCCAGACCCAATTAAGCCGCCTGAGTGAAATCGAAGAGAAGGTGAATCAGATATCGATTCCGCTGTCGTTTGCGGAAGAATTGTATGGCTTGCGCAGCCATATCAATTTCGTGCGGCATCGCGTGATGGAATTGATGAAGGCGGCATAGAAACACCCGGCGCATCGTAATGCGCCGCCGTGCGACGCGAAATCTCAAACGCTTGTTTTCTCAATGGCCGCTTGAGATTCCTCATCCACGGTTCGGTATGACAAGCTGCTTTAGGCGCCTGCCCAAGGCAAACCAGCCTTGTACCATCCGCTTACCGTCTTGCGATGTCCTTCCGCATCCTTGTCGCCTTCGAAACCTTCCAGGATATCGAAGCATTGCGTATAGCCGTGTTCGGTGGCGAGCCTGGCGGCGTGGCGCGAGCGTACGCCGGAACGGCACAGGAACAGCAGCACATCGTCTTTAGCTGCCTTTTGCGCCAATTGGCCGAGGAACTCGGGATTCGGCGTGCCGGCGGGGTAGAGATTCCATTGCACGTCGGCGTGCTGTTCGGCCGGCACTTTCACGGTGCCGACCCAGTCGCGTTCGGCTTTGGTTCGCACATCCACAATTTTGACTTGCGGGCTCGCCTGCACCAACGTGTACGCTTCCTGCGGGGTGACAGCGCCGGCATACGGAAGTTGATTGGCCTGGCCGCGTTGACGGGCTGTTGCGAGGATTTCTGCGGGTTGAGTCATGTCATATTCCAATCGAGGTGAAGCCTCACTTATTATAATTTAGCTTGCTGAGATACTGATTGCGCCGCCTGTCATCTTGACGAAATGCATATCTTGCGCGTCTCGAGCGCACTAAAATGAGGCGAAATGGAAAGACAACCCTTGGATTGCACTTAAACTGTGCATATAAATTTTTGCGCACTGATTTGGTGAGTGTTGGGATTGGTCTATTTTGCAACAAAAGCAGCCAAAATCACGCTTCATGCCGTCAAGTTCACTGCGCCAAGTCGGTGCAATTACTTCTTCTTGCCTATAGTTGGTGGCATGGAATCTGCTATCATTCCCCGCTGAGTTCTGGCCCATTTTGGCCTACCGTGCCTGTTGCACGAAGTTTGCGCGCAGTCGGCTCATAACCAATTCTGTATTAATTTGCTCATTTTAGGAGATTCGCATGGCAATGACGGCCGCAGAGGTCTTGAAGATGGCGAAAGAAAACGAAGTCAAATTCGTTGATTTTCGCTTTGCTGATACACGAGGCAAGGAACAGCACGTCACCGTGCCTGTTTCGCATTTTGATATAGACAAATTCGAGTCCGGCCACGCGTTTGACGGTTCTTCGATTGCCGGCTGGAAGGGTATTGAAGCATCGGACATGTTGCTGATGCCGGATCCGAACACTGCCAACATCGATCCCTTCATGGAAGAAACCACGTTGTTCATGCAATGTGACGTGATCGAGCCGTCCGACGGCAAAGGTTATGACCGCGACCCGCGCTCCATCGCCAAGCGCGCGGAAGCCTACCTGAAATCCTCCGGCTTGGGCGACACTGCCTACTTCGGTCCGGAACCGGAATTCTTCATTTTCGACGGCATCCGCTGGAAAATCGGCATGGATGGCTGCTTCGTCAAGATCGACTCCGAAGAAGCATCCTGGAGCACCGGCGAGAAGCTCGAAGGCGGCAATACCGGCCATCGTCCGTCAGTCAAGGGCGGCTATTTCCCGGTTCCTCCGGTCGACAGCTTCCAGGACATGCGCTCGGAAATGTGCCTGATTCTCGAATCGCTCGGCATCCCGGTGGAAGTGCATCACCACGAAGTCGCCGGCGCCGGCCAGAATGAAATCGGCACCAAGTTTTCGACCTTGGTCGAGCGTGCCGACTGGACCCAGAATCTGAAATACGTGGTCTGGAACGTTGCGCATACTTATGGCAAAACGGCAACTTTCATGCCGAAGCCGATCGTTGGCGACAACGGTTCCGGCATGCACGTGCACCAATCGGTCTGGAAAGACGGCAAGAACCTGTTCGCAGGCGACGGCTATGCCGGTCTGTCCGAATTCGCGCTGTACTACATCGGCGGCATCATCAAGCACGCACGCGCACTGAATGCGATCACCAACCCGGGCACCAACTCGTACAAGCGTCTGGTTCCCGGCTTCGAAGCACCGGTCAAGCTGGCGTACTCGTCGCGTAACCGTTCGGCCTCGATCCGTATTCCGCACGTGCCGAATCCGAAAGGCCGCCGTATCGAAACGCGTTTCCCGGACCCGCTCTCCAATCCGTACCTGTGCTTCTCGGCGTTGCTGATGGCCGGCCTGGACGGCGTGCAGAACAAGATCCACCCGGGCGAAGCAGCTTCCAAGGACCTGTATCACCTGCCGCCGGAAGAAGACGCGTTGATCCCGACCGTCTGCGCTTCGCTGGAAGAGGCGCTTGATCATCTGAACAAAGACCGCGAGTTCCTGACCCGCGGCGGTGTGTTCAGCGACGCCATGCTCGATGCTTACATCGAACTGAAAATGCAGGAAGTGACACGTTTCCGCATGACCGCGCATCCGGTCGAGTACGATATGTATTACTCGCTGTAATCAAAGTCGGTATTTGCTGCAAAGCGAAAAAAGCGGGGAAAGTGAAAGCTTTCCCCGCTTTTTTATTATCCTAGATTCGGTAGTTGGACGGGTGCGAGTGTGCATTTTTCCGGCCCTCTGGCTA
>CAMLDH010000065.1 GCA_946478765.1 uncultured Oxalobacteraceae bacterium
AGGCGGCGTGGGTGGAAGATCCGGGCTACCAGGGCATCAATGTGCTGCTCCACGCGCTGGAAGCGCGGGTTTGCCCGGTGCCGGTAGATGCGCAGGGGCTGTGCGTGTCAGTGGGCGCAAAGGCCTATCCGGACGCCAGGCTGGCCTATGTGACGCCGTCCCATCAGTACCCGCTCGGGGTCACGATGAGCCTGCAGCGCCGGCTGGAACTGCTGGCCTGGGCGGCCGGCAACAAGGCGTGGATCGTGGAGGATGAATACGATAGCGAATATCGCTATACCGGCCGGCCGCTGGCGTCGCTGCAAAGCCTGGATAAAGCCGGATGCGTGATTTATGTCGGCACGCTATCGAAGGTGCTGTTTCCCGGTTTGCGCCTGGGCTATCTCGTGGCGCCGCCGGCGCTGGTGGAGGCTTTCGCGCAAGCCAAAGCCGTGGTTGACCGCCATACATCGATCGTTCCGCAAATCGTGCTGGCCGACTTCATCTCGGAAGGACATTTCCAGCGTCATATCCGGCGCACCAGAGAGGTGTATGCCGAACGAAAATCGGTGCTGCTGGACGCGCTCGGTACGCATCTGGCCGATACATTCCATATCGGACCGGCCGATGCGGGCATGCATCTGGCCATGGCCTTTCAGCAGCATCGCGATGACCGGGCCGTGGCGCAAGCCGCGCTTGAAAATGGCATCGAGGTGCGCGCGCTATCGGGATTCTATGCGATGGAAATGCGCAGGTCCTTGAGGCCGCAGACGCCATCGGGACTGGTGCTTGGGTTTGCCGCCAGTCCCGATGACGACATCAGACGTGGCGTCGTGAAGCTGCATGAGGTTTTGGAAGGCTTATCAAGCAAAAAAAACGATTCGACCATCGCTGCCGGACGATAGCGCCGACAAATGAACGTCGTTGCCACCTGCAGTCCTCGGCAATTTGGTCTAAGCAGGTAGACAAAAGTTCTTTGACAATCGCGACTCTAATCGATGTCAGACACATGCCACCCCCATCCCAACCGAGAGGATTGCGCTTGCAAGCGCAATCCGTTCCGCAGGCGGATCGCATGCGATCCGAATTCCCTACTACACCCCCCTGGCAGGGGGAAGGAGCTCGATTCCCTCCCCTGGGCAGGGGGAGGGTTAGGGAGGGGGTCGAATGCACCAATACGTTCCAGCCTCATTGATGTCGCAATCATGAACATATATTTTGTCAAAAACTTTTGTCCACCTGCTTAGATTACCTTGTCATTTCGCAGTTGCGCGATCTGCGCCTCATCATATCCGAGCGAGTACAGCACCTGATCGTTGTGCTCGCCCAAGGTCGGCCCCAGCCATCTGGTTTCGCCAGGCGTCTCGGATAATTTCGGCGTAATGGCCGGCAGCTTGATCGGCGTGCCATCCTTGAATGCATGTTGTTCAAACATGTTGCGTGCCAAAAAGTGCGGATCAGTCATCATGTCCGCGACCGAATAAATCTTGCCAGCCGGGACATCCGCCGCTTTCAGGATTTCCAGCGCGCTATCGATCGTTTGCGTATCGCACCACGTTTGAATCGCGCCATCGATTTCCGCAGTGCGCGGCACCCTTCCATCATTGCGCGCAAGTTGCGGGTCGTTCGCCATATCGTCGCGATTGATCGCCATCATCAGCCGCTTGAAAATCGCATCGCCATTGCCGGCGATGACGATGTTGCCGCCTTCGCACGTCGTGTAGGTATTGGACGGCACAATGCCCGGCAACGCGCCGCCGGTCCGTTCGCGCACCACGCCGGCGTGATCGTATTCCGGCACCAGCGACTCCATCATGTTGAACACCGCTTCGTACAGCGCGACATCCACCATCTGGCCCTGCCCTGCGACACAGTCTTCGCCGGCCTTGCCGTTCCAGCGGCCGCCCGTCGCATCGCGGTGGCGCAGCGCCATCATCGCGCCGATCACGCCATGCAAGGCCGCCACCGAATCGCCGATCGATATGCCGATGCGCACCGGCGGCCGGTCCGGATGACCGGATACGTAGCGCATGCCGCCCATCGATTCGCCGATCGCGCCGAAGCCCGGCAAATCCTTCAGGGGTCCGGTCTGGCCGTAACCCGACAGGCGCACCATGATGGTCGCGGGGTTTTCCGCCTTCAGGTGTTCGTAACCGAGATTCCATTTTTCCAGCACGCCGGGACGGTAGTTCTCGATGATGATGTCCGCCTCCAGCGCCAGTTGTTTCGCGATCGCCTGTCCGCGCGGGTCTTTCATGTTGAGCGTGACGCTCTTCTTGTTGCGCGCCTGCACCGACCACCACAAGGATGTGCCGTCCTTCAGCACGCGCCATTGGCGGATCGGATCGCCGCCATCCGGCGCTTCGATCTTGATCACGTCGGCGCCGAATTCGGCCAGCATGCGCGAGCAGAACGGCCCGGCAATCAGGGTGCCGAGTTCCAGGACTTTGATGCCGGCCAATGCGCCGGATGCAACGGCTTTGTTCATGTTTTCATTCAAGCGGATGACAATTCGTAATCAATGCATGCCGCGTCGCATCGGACGCGGCATGATCGGGTGGCATGCGCGGGACCGGCTGTTCAAGTCGAGCGGCGATCCAGCATCGCGCGCGCAATCGTGCCGGCATCGACATATTCCAACTCGCCGCCGACCGGCACGCCGCGCGCAAGGCGGCTCACTTTCAAGCCGCGCGCTTTCAGCGTCTCGCTGATGTAATGCGCGGTCGCTTCGCCTTCATTGGTGAAATTGGTGGCCAGCACCACTTCTGCAACCACGCCATCGGTGGCACGAGCGATCAGCTTTTCGAGATGGATGTCCTTGGGACCGATGCCGTCCAGCGGCGACAAATGGCCCATCAGGATGAAGTACAGCCCCTTGTAGGTGAGCGTTTGCTCGATCATCAACTGGTCGGCCGGCGTCTCGACCACGCACAGCAAGGACGCATCGCGTTCCGGGTCGAGGCAGGTTTCGCACACGTCGTTTTCGGTGAAGGTGTTGCACTTCGCGCAGTGATGAATGTGCTCGACCGCTTGCGTCAGCGCCCGTCCGAGCATGGCCGCCCCTTCCCGATCATGTTGCATCAGGTGATACGCCATGCGCTGCGCGGATTTGGGTCCGACGCCAGGGAGACGGCGCAACGCTTCGGTAAGAAAGTCGAGACTGGAGGGTGATTTCACTTGAAGCCGAGGCCAAAATTACATGCAAAAAGCGTAGGGCGCATCGTGATGCGCCGCACACGCCAAAACATCCGGCGCATCACGATGCGCCCTGCCACTTCCTTTTTACTTGAGACTTAGAACGGCATTTTAAAACCGGCCGGCAAAGGCATGCCCGCCGTAATACCCGCCATTTTTTCCTGCGACGTGGCTTCCGCCTTGCGCACCGCATCGTTGAACGCAGCAGCAACCAGATCTTCCAGCATGTCCTTGTCGTCGCCCAGCAGCGAAGGATCGATCGACACGCGCTTGACATCGTTCTTGCACGTCATGACGATCTTGACCATGCCGGCGCCGGATTGGCCTTCCACTTCGATCGATGCAAGTTGGTCCTGCATCTTTTTCATGTTGTCCTGCATCGCCTGTGCTTGCTTCATCAGGCCTGCCAATTGGTTCTTCATCATGGTCGTATTCCTTTATTGAGTAATTTGAGTAAGAGCTCTTAAATTGGTTTGATGGACCCCGGCACGATGGTCGCGCCGAATTCCCGCATCAGCGTCTGTACGAACGGATCGCTTTGCATGGTTTCTTCCGCCTTGCGCTGGCGTTCCTCGCGTTCCGCGTTCAACTTCGCATTGGCCGTATGCTGAACTGCACCGATGTCGGTTTGCAGACGGATCGGCTGGCCGAAATGCTCGGTCAACGCGGTTGCCAGCTTGTCGGGGCTGCCAGCCGACAACAGCGTCTCTATCGCAACCCGCAAATGAAACTGGAAAGCGCCGCCGCTGCTGTCAAATTTCACGAATTCGCTTTGCTGCGCCAATTGCTGCGCGACGCCGCGTACCGGCAATGCAGCCGCCAGCAACGGCCAATTGCCGTCCCAATTCAACTCGGGTATCGGTTGCAGCAAGAACGGCGTCGGCTGCATTGCAATGGGTTCACTGCGGCTCGCGGCCGGCGCCGATATTACTGCAGGTGAAGCCGGACGGCTTATCTCGGCGACTGGCGATTCAGTTTTTTTTTGAGCCGCTGCGCTCGCGCCATCCGATACCGCACTGTCCGGCGCCGAAGGTTCGTCGCGTTCCCATGGCGGCGGCGCCGAGGTCGAAGTGTTCGCAGGTCTGGACGGCGTGCCGCCCGCCGATGCCGCTTTCGCGCCGCCACGTGCTGCCTCAAGTGCGGCGCGTGCCGGACTCATCGCGCCGGCAGGCCGTGTCACCGGCATACTGGTGCTCACTGCTTGCGGCGCGGCGCTCAATCGCGCCGGCGCTGGCGCCGGAACGGAAACCGCCGCGGTTGCAGCGGGCTTGATTTCCGCGCCACCCATGCCGGGCCGGAACGCCAGCATGCGCAACAGCGTCATCGAGAACCCGGCATACTCGTCCGGCGCCAGGCCCAGTTCATTACGGCCATGCACCGCGATCTGGTAAAACAATTGCACTTCTTCCGCATCGAACAACGCTGCCAGCCGCATGATGTCTTCGCGTTCCGGCAAATCGTCCGGCACCGCCGCAGGCACCGTCTGCGCCAGCGCGATTCGATGCAATAGCGAACCCAAGTCTTGCAGCGCCGCATTGTAGGACAGGCTGCGCGTGGCCATTTCATCCGCCACTGCGAGCAGGCCGGCGCCATCCTGGGCGGCCAGTGCATCCAGCAGGCGAATCAGATACGACTGGTCCAACGCGCCCAGCATGCCCTGCACCGCTTCCAGCGTCACCTTGCCGGCTGCATACGCAATCGCCTGATCAGTCAGCGACAACGCATCGCGCATCGAACCGTGCGCACCTTGCGCCAAAAGGCGCAGTGCGGGTGTATCGAAAGCAATGCCTTCCTGGCCGAGAATATTGTCCAGATGGCTGACGATATGGCCGGGCGGCATTTGCTTCAGATTGAATTGCAGGCAACGCGACAACACGGTGACCGGAATCTTTTGCGGGTCGGTCGTTGCAAGGATGAATTTGACATGTTCCGGCGGCTCTTCCAGCGTCTTCAGCATCGAATTGAACGCATGGTTGGTCAGCATGTGGACTTCGTCGATCATGTAGACCTTGAAGCGCGCATTGGACGGGGCATACACGGCCTGTTCCAGCAATTGCGCCATCTCGTCCACGCCGCGGTTGGAGGCCGCATCCATTTCGATGTAGTCGACAAAGCGTCCCGCATCGATCGCGGTGCAGGCGTCGCATACACCGCACGGTTGTGCGGTAATGCCGCCGTTTCCATCCACGCCCTGACAATTGAACGATTTCGCCAAAATCCGTGACAGCGTTGTCTTGCCGACGCCGCGCGTACCTGTGAACAAGTACGCGTGATGCAAGCGCTTGTGTTCCAGCGCATGCGTCAATGCCCGCACGACGTGCTCTTGCCCGACGAGCGTTTCAAAGCTCTTGGGACGGTATTTACGGGCCAGGACTTGGTAAGACATAGGGACGCCAGGTAATCGATATAAGACTGCATTTTACCTGACAGCCCGGGCCAATTTATAGCAATTGGCATTTAGGCATTCCTGCCGGCCAGTCTTGCAAAAAATCAAAACAAATTTGATATGAATTGATTGACCATCAGCCGGGAGATAGACTTGACATTTTGCGGCATTCTCATGTAAAGCTGCACTCATACGGACAAGGACGCTGCCATGCAATGGCCCACCCACGAAATCACCAATCAGGTGCCGGAACTCCACGGCTACAATCTTTTTTCCACCGATATGGCATTGTGCGACGGCGTGCGGCGCGAACAGGCGGGTTGGCATGAGGCACAGCTGACGCGTTTTGGCGCCGAACTGGGCACTAAAGAAATATTGCAACTGGGTGAACTGGCGAACCGTCATCTGCCCGAACTGAGTACGCACGACCGTTACGGCCATCGCATCGATTCGGTCGAATTCCACCCGAGCTGGCACGCACTGTTAAGCATGTTGCGACGTGAAGGTTTGCATGCGTTGCCGTGGATGCAGCCGAAGCCGGGCGCGCAGGTGGCGCGCGCGGCCGGCTATTTTCTGCAGTCGCAGGTGGAAGCCGGATCGCTGTGCCCAACCACGATGACGTTTGCAGCGATTCCGGTATTGCAAAAAGAACCGCCATTATTTGCGGCGCTGGAGCCAAAATTATTTTCTTGCGAACATGATCCGCGCGATCTGCCGCTCGATCAAAAACGTTCGATCATGATCGGCATGGGCATGACCGAAAAACAGGGTGGCTCCGACGTACGCAGCAATTCCACGGTGGCGCGCCCCGTGCGCGGCACAGGGCGCGGCGCGGAATATGCATTGACCGGCCACAAATGGTTTTTCTCGGCGCCGATGTGCGACGCGCATCTGGTGCTGGCGCGTACGGATGCCGGCTTGTCCTGCTTTTTTGTTCCACGCTGGCGGCCCGACGGCGCCAAGAATGCGGTGCTGGTGCAACGCCTGAAAGACAAGCTCGGCAACCGCTCCAACTCCAGCAGCGAAGTGGAATTCCAGGATGCGTACGGCGTCATGGTGGGTGAAGAAGGACGCGGCATACCGACCATCATCGAAATGGCCGGCTACACGCGGCTCGACTGCGTGATTGGCAGTGCGGCGCTGATGCGCCACGCGTTTGTACAGGCCGCGCACCATGCAAGGCATCGAAGCGCGTTCGGCAAGCATCTCGCGGAACAGCCGCTGATGCGCAATGTGCTGTCCGATCTCGCCCTCGAAAGCGAAGCGGCCACGCTGCTGATGCTGCGCCTGGCGCGCGCATTCGAGTCGGCGCAGGACCCGCTGGAACGCGCATGGCGCCGTATCGTCACGCCCGCCGCCAAATTCTGGATCTGCAAGCGCACGCTGGAATTTACCGGCGAATGCATGGAAGTATGGGGCGGCAACGGTTATGTGGAAAATGCGCCGATGGCACGCATGTATCGCGAAGCGCCGGTCAATTCGATCTGGGAAGGCTCCGGCAATGTAATGTGCCTCGATGTGCTGCGCGCGATCGAGCGCGAGCCGGAAGGATTTGCGCTGCTGCTGGCGCAACTGAAGGACACTGCCGCCGCGCATCCCGGCCTGCAAAATCTGGTGCATGCATTGCAAAAGGACTTGACCACGCCACCGGAGCAACGGGAAATGCTCGCGCGCCGTTTCGTGCAGCGACTCGTTTTGACCGCACAGGCAAGCCTGATGCTGCAACACGCGCCGGCCCCGATTGCCGACGCATTCATTGCCAGCCGCATCGATGCCGAATGCGGCCGGGTGTACGGCACGCTGGCTGCCCCAGCGCTGCAGCATGAAATCCTCGGCCGCGCCTGGCCAAGCTAAGATACTGTACTCCGGCTTCCAGTTATCTGTTAAGCGGCACGTTTTCGCAGAGTCCACAGAGAAGCGATGACGATCAAAAATCCGCCCAGCCAGCCTGCTATCGAGAGCGACTCATCTAGCCAATAAACGGCAAACATCGCCCCGAAGACTGGCTCGGTTCCCATCAAGAGCGAAACGCGTGTCGGCGAGCTGCGTCGCAAAGCATAGTTTTGCGCGAAGAACGCGAACAGCGTACAGAACACAATAAGGAAACCCGTCGCATACCAGAAAGCCGGTTCATGCGGCAGTGGAGGAAGCCCGCCAGGCAACCCCGCTGCCAGCATCATGCAGCCAAGCCCAACGACGCCCGTTTGAACCGCCGTCAACGGTAAGGAAGGGATATCTTTGCCACTGGTTAGCCTGCTGGTACATGTGACCATAACGGCCCGCAACAGCGCGGCGACTAGTATCAAGCCATCCCCGAGGTTGAATGACAGCGATATACTCGACGTTAGCAACCAAGTGCCTATTAGCGATATTCCCGCCACAACGAAACTCGCGACATTCGGACGAGATCGCAGAACAATCCATTCGACGAATGGCGTGAACATTACGAACAGACTGATTAGAAAGGCCGCATTCGATGCAAGCGTCAATGAGAGCCCATAGGTCTCGCTGACAAAGATTGCGAGCAGAATCAATCCTAGTGGTACGCCTGCCTTTATCGTGGTATTGATCTGCTGTCTCGATAGTCCGCGCCACGTAGGCAGCAGCAGCAGCGAAGTCACGCAAAAACGTACAGTTAGAAAGCCGAGTACTGGGTAAAAAATCACGGCAGTCTTGGCTAAACCGTAGCTTGTCCCCCACACGACAGCCACGAGCAACAACATAATCTCTGCCCACCATACGGGGACACTCAAGTTGATTTGAATCGAAGCGGTCTTCATGATTGGGTCGAGGTTCGTTGGGAGAACATGGCGATAAGCACATCTCGGTAGCCCTCTTTGGTCGGATCAACCCGACTAATCGGCTGCACACTGTGCTTCAGATCGACTGTCAGACAGATCACTTCGGCCGATCCTTGATTCGATAATTGCGAAAGCTCTTTTAGGACAAAAGTGCTGTCGAGTCCCCCGCTAAACAAGGTCAATATTTTCGATGAGCGTTGGCTTACGAATGACAAATCAGCAAGACTACGAATTCTGTTTTTTGTTTGCACGAGTAATTCTCTGGAACTGAGTTAAAAAATTTTTGGTAAATGGCGCCGATAAGTGCCTACCCACGCGCTATTTGGAACCGCGTTGGGCGGCAATTAGGTATTTCGCCGCAGCCCCGAAGGACCTCAGCCACCGCGGCCCTTCGGGACTGCGCCGTTGTACTGCCAACCAATAGCCGCATTTTTTCAACGCACTTCGCTTTGCAGTCAATTCCAAAAAAACACCTGCGCGCCCAAATAGTGCAAGAACAGTCACACCTTTACGAAGAGATAGCCGAATGGTGCCATTGAAGTTATGATTTGAAAAATTGAATTTAATGAACAAACCTATCAGAATTACTGATGAGACAGCTTAGCCTTGACCAACTCCAGACATTAGTAGTGATCTCCGATTTAGGCACCTTTTCGGCCGCTGCACATGCTTTGCATTTGGCGCAACCGACGGTGAGTCTGCATATCAGAGAACTTGAAGCAAGGGTGTCCGCAAGGCTGCTGGTCCGCGGTGGACGACGCGTGATCCCCACAGCCGCAGGAACTCTCCTCATAGAACACGCTCGACGGCTATTAAGAGGGGCTGATGAGGCGATTGACGCAATGAAACGCCACATGGAGGGACAAGTTGGTCGAATACGCCTTGGGGCATCGACCGGGGTGCTGATGCATTTGTTGCCGCAAGTGCTGGAAACGATGAAGCGCGCCCACCCTGACATCACTGTAGAGGTATGCATCCTCGGCTCCCCTGAGATGATGCAGCGACTACATCAGGGAACCTTGGACGTTGGGCTGGTATCAATCCCGCAACGGCCTTCAGGAAATCTAGTGGTGACACACTGGCGAAGTGATCCTTTGATGGCATACATACCCGCGGGCTGGCAGTCTCCCAAATATGCCACTCCGCAGTGGCTATCAACCCAAGCATTAATTTTTAGCGACCCAACGACTCACATGTATCAAATGACCGTTGAGTGGTTTGCCGCTGCTGGTTTCTCGCCGCGTGGCCGAATCGAACTTCTCTATACGGAAACGATGAAGGATCTCGTGGCAGCAGGCTATGGCGCCGCAATACTGCCCGTACAGGAAGTCGAAAAAATCACAGCTGCCAAGGAAATTAAGGTACTTCCCCTAAGACCACCACTGACACGCCATATTGGTATAGTTCATCACCCATTGCCGGTTCTTGATAATGCCTCGCGTATTTTTTTGCAGACTCTGGAGCAGTTTCGGCAAGTGCCGGCGCCAGCTAAAATCCAGCGTGCCAACGGAACCACCTCCGCCAAATAGCAGCGCCAACGTTGCCGAGACATTGTCTTTCTTGATCTCAGAAGTTACCTTTTTTGACTAAAAGATGCGGGCATGTTCACATGCGTCGCAAGAGAGTACGAGTCGCCGCAGGACCCGCTGGAACGCGCATGGCGCCGTATCGTCACGCCCGCCGCCAAATCCTGGATCTGCAAGCGCACGCTTGGGCTGGAATTTACCGGCGAGTGCAGGGAAATATGGGGCGGCAACGGTTATGTGGAAAATGCGCCGATGGCACGCATGTATCGCGACGCGCCGGTCAATTCGATCTGTGAAGGCTCCGGCAATGTGATGTGCCTCGATGTGCTGCGCGCGATCGAGCGCGAGCTAGCCAAGCTAAGTAATCGCACAAAAATAACGGCAAGCTCTTCTCGCCAAACAAGCGTCTGGCAGGACCGGTCCTTGCCCGCTATCTGCATCGATTCGCAAACCGCTGTAATCGTTTAAATAATTGTTATTAAGAAATCAGCATAGTACACTCGATGCAATAATAACCAGTCGGCATGGAGCAGACGGAACGGCATTGCATCGGCACGAAATCATTGCTTGATCAGGCCGACACTCTTTTTTCTATCGCTGCGCCTCGCGCTTTAACCATGCCGGACGGTTAAGGCCACACCGACTATCAGAACATTTCATGGCGCTCTATCGTGTATTCACAAACGCAAATCGACCCGATGGTGAGCTTCCGTAACACGCAAGGCGAGGCGGTACGGGGCACGATCGTCAATCTCCAGAGAAAATCCCTGGTGATGGAAATCTACAACCCCTATTCCATCGTGCAGGTCAGCGAAGTTCTCAGCGAACTCACCGTGCGTCTCCGCACCAAGAATGCCTATATCGGCAAGGCAGTCGTTATCAGCATGGTGAATACCGGCCTCACAGCCATCGTGTCGGTGACCCTCATCGACGAATGGCGAGAACTGAGTGATGCCGTATTGCTGCCGCAGGCCGTCGGCCTAGAAGCGAAAGCCTTTGTACAGGATTGGGGAGAACGTTTTCGTATTCGCCGCGATTATCAGATTGTGGTCAACGAGATGCGCGCCTTTCTGTCGGAGGTGTCGCGTTGGGTTGAACAAGTCGATATGTCCGATTCTCTTCCCAAGGAGGACGGGAGGCTGCGTGCGGATTTTTTTTATGAGCTTGCTGCGCCACTCATGGAAAAGACCAGGTATTACTTGGACCAACTTGAAGGTGAGGCATCCCGTGTCGATGAGGAACTCGCGCCTGCACACCGCTCCTTTGCACAAACGGCCCTTCATCCACTGATACTCAGAGCGCCATTTGTGTTCCGTACTTACACAAAACCTCTTGGCTATGCCGGCGATTACCAGATGGTCAACCAACTCATAGATGACCCGCGTCAAGGGCCAAGCACATATTTCCAGATTGTGAATACAGCTTTCCTACAAGCCGCTGTGGCCCTTGCCCATCGCAATCGAATCGACATCCTGGTGAATTTTTTGAAAAGGATGGCCGACAGTGCTCGGAACGAAGGACGACCGTTCCGGATTTTGAATGTCGGATGTGGTCCTGCGATAGAAGTACAAAATTTTCTGCAAAGCTATCCGCATCCCGAACTCTTGTCTTTCGAGCTTATCGACTTCAGCAAAGAAACCTTGGCATGGACCAAGGCGCGACTTTCATCCATTACCAACCATATCGGAAAGTCAGTCACGATCGACTATCTACATGATTCAGTTCATAACCTGCTCAAGCGTCCAAGCACCTCCACATCGATTAACGCTCGCGAGTTCGATGCAGTCTATTGTGCGGGTCTATTTGACTATCTGTCCGACAAGGTTTGCGCGAGACTGATGTCGCATTTCGCCACACGTACTCGACATGGTGGGATGCTTCTCGTTACCAACGTCCACTCGAATAATCCTGGGAAGTTTGGAATGGAGCATTTGCTGGAGTGGCATCTTATATACAGAGATGAGGTGAAAATGAATTTTCTGCTTCCAGAACAATCAAGTGATCGCAAAATTTATGTTGACGCTACCGGTGTGAACGTTTTCGCAGAAGTAACCATTACGTAGCAGGACAGTACATTTACATGACTCAAAGACTGTATGCGGGATATGAGGCAGTGCTTCGGGAATTTCGCCTCGAATTCAGCCGAGCCGGAGCATATACATGCGTTGCTCTCGTTCTATTAGGTATCGGTCTGGATTACGGCCTCTATCCGCAGATGCAAGCTTTGTTCGCCGCTGTTAGGGTTGTCGTTTCAATCCTGGTTTTCGGCATCATCCTTATGATGAGGACCGCTTGGGGCAAGGATAGGATTCAATGGCTGACGTTCATTTGGTTGCTTCTACCGCAGATCATGATCACATGGATGATTGGCGTAACGGAAGGAGCGACCTCCATATACTATGCAGGGCTTACACTTGCCATCTACGCTTCTGGCATAGTGCTGTCTTTCGGTCTTTGGCAGAATCTCGTATTTGGAGGGTTTTCCTATTTTTTTTACGTTGTCGCATGCGCTTACCACCCGAGCAGTTTCGAGCTCCGAGGCGCTTTTGTTGTTAATTCGCTGTTTCTGCTAATGTCCGCAACGGTTAGTGCTGTATTTACTTTTTTTAACGAACGAGCCCGCTTCATGCTATTCCAACTCAAAGCTGAAGTAGCAGAAAAGAACCTTCAACTGGAAGAGACCAATAAAAATCTATCCGACATCAAAGGCCAAATGCTCCAACAAGAAAAAATGGCCGCCATCGGCACACTTGCGGCAGGCTTGCTGCACGAAGTCAACAACCCCGTCAACTTCTGCATGATGGCGATCGACATTGCAATCGAGGAACCCGTCGCCAAGACAAGCCCGATGCTCAGCGAGTGCCTGGCCGATGCCAAACAAGGCATGCAGCGCGTGCAGCACATTGTTTCAGATCTGAAGACCTTCGCGTATCGCAAAAACGGGACGGCGCTGGAGGGTACGCCTTTCCTGTTCGAGAAAGCGCTCGATGCCTCGATTCGCCTGATCGGCCACGAGATCAAGGGCATCTCCCTCACGCGCGATTTGCCTGCCGATACATTGGTGCGCGGCGACGAGGCCGCCATCATCGGCGTACTGATCAACCTGCTCGGTAACGCAGCGCTTTCCATGCGAAATGCCAACCGCGCCGAGTGTGCGATTCACGTGTCCGCGGCTTGGGACGGCAACCGTCTTCGCGTCACGGTTCAAGACAATGGACCAGGCATTCCGCCCGAAAATCTCGCACGCGTATTCGAACCCTTCTTTACGACGCGCGAGGTCGGCCAGGGCCTTGGTCTGGGACTCAGCATCAGCTATGGTGTAATCGAGCGTCATGGCGGCACACTGCTAGCCGAGAGCGTCGTGGGAGAATGGACGAAAATGATTTTCGACCTGCTGCGCGCAGAATGAGAGGATGAAAAAATGAATAAACCCGACCGCAATACCGTGACGATCCTGTATGTAGACGACGAGGAGTTGGCGTGCAAATATTTTGTGCGCGCCGTCGAGACGGATTACGACGTGCTGACGGCGTCGAGTGTGGACGCTGCGCTCGCGATACTGGAAGATCCGCACAACCAGGTCGACGTGCTCGTTACCGATTACCGGATGCCCGGGCGCGCGGGCGGCGAGTTGTTGCGTCAGGTCGAGCAGTGCTACCCGCATATCGTCCGTATTCTGGTGACCGCTTATGCGGACATGGACATCTTGCTGGAAACCGTCAATGCCGGCGAGATTTTCCGGATACTGGAAAAACCGCTGAACATGGCGGACGTGCGCAGCACGTTGCGCCTGGCGAGCCAACGTGCGCATGAACGCAGCGCAAGGCGGCAAAGCCTGATGGCGATCGAAGAGACGCTGGCATTTCTCGCGCATGAACTCAATACGCCGCTGGCTGCGATAGCCAATTTTGCACGCGGCATTCAACGCCGCACCAGCGGGGATGCCGGCACGCCGTTACCGATGCAAGCCGAGATCCGCAATGCCGCAACGCTCATGCATGACAATGCCAGGTATTGCCTGTCGGTCTTGGCCACGTTCGTCGACTCGGTGAAAAACGCCAGTTCGGTGGCGACAAAAAATCGTTCCGGCAAAGCGAACAGCAGCGCATGCCAATTGATTTCCTCCCTGCTTGATACTTATCCGCTGACGCCGGCGCAGCGCGTGATGATCGAAACCGACGTCAGGCAGGATTTTCCGATCACGGCCTTGCCCAATTGCGTGGCACTGGTATTGTCTTCCGTACTCAGCAACGCGCTGCGCGCGCTGAGCAAGCAGCCGGCGCCGGCGTTGTGTTTCACGGTACTGGTCGATGGCAATCCGCAGATCCGCATTACCGACAACGGCCCCGGAATACCACCCGAGATTCTGCACCGGCTGCTGGTCGATCCTGTCACGATGCACGCAGACGCCGGCGGCAGCGGCTGGGGAATGATCTTCTGCAACCGCATCATGCAGTCGTTCGGCGGCAACATCCAGATTCAATCGGAACCAGCGCAATACACGACTGTCACACTGAATTTTCCAGCAATTAAAGAGGCATACCGATGACCGATCCCCACATCCAATCACCGGTGATCTTGTTCGTTGACGATGAAGCGACCGCGGTCAAATATTTTCAACGGGCGATCGGTTCGCTGGCGGCGGTCGCGACGGCCGAATCGGTCGAAGAAGGCAAACGTGTGCTGGATGCCCATGCGGACACGATCGCCGTGCTGGTATCCGATCAGCGCATGCCGGGCGCGTACGGCAACGAGTTGCTGTTTTACGCACGGGATCGCTACCCGCACATCGTGCGGATTCTGACGACGGCCTATTCGGAACTGGAACATACCGTTGAAGCCGTCAACCAGGGGCAGATCCATCGCTACATTCAAAAGCCGTGGGAAATAACCGCCCTCAGGATGGAACTGAAACAAGCGCTCGATCTGGCGAAGCTGCGCAAGGAACATGCGCAACTACTGCGGGAGAAATTACTGATTCGGCAAAAGCAGACCGTGTCGAATCGCATCGGCACGGTTTATACGCTGTGCGCCAGCCTTGCCGAACCGGAGCATGTTCTGCCGGTTGAGGCTTATCTTTCCGCTGCATTGACGGTTGGCGTCACGCCGCCCGAACCGGATTGGCTGTTGATGGACTATGCCGATTTGATCAGCGCAGAAGCTTTCCGCAGCGGCGCCTTCGGAAGCGCGGTGCGCGGACAGTTCGCAGCAATGGAACAACAGCATCCGGAACACACGGTGGAACAAGCGATTGAAATGCTATCGACGGTGTTCGGCGACACACTCAAGCCCTGCGACGCCGGCGGTGTCGTGCTTCTTGACGAACGGCCTCTGACTGAATTCCTGGAAACGCCAAGCGATGCGCCGGTGTCGCCGCAGCATGCGTTCTGGCTGGCGTTCCTGCTCTGGCTGGGCAAGCGCGCCTGGTCAATGCAGGCGACCCGTACGGAACTCGGTCTTCAGTGCAAACTGGCGCAAGTCGCGGCGCCCATTACACCGGCGCAGCTCGCTGCGTGGGTCGAACAATTTTGACGAG
>CAMLDH010000066.1 GCA_946478765.1 uncultured Oxalobacteraceae bacterium
CGATTATCCCGTTCCAGCAGAAAGACCGGAGTAATGCCGATATCGCCAAGCTGTTATGCCAGCACACCAGATCGCTTTCATCGGTCCAGGTCTTCTCTTGAATCGTGTCATCAAAAATCAGCGCGCCATCTTCGGTCTCTATTTTGCGAACCGTCTTGCGAACCGTCCCTTTGACCTCTTTCCACAAATCCTTTGACGTGTATTCACGCTCCGATAAAAAGCGCGTCACCTTGTCATGACTGATTTCTCCATCCAGCATCGCTGATAGCCCCGTCGCCGTCGCATACCCACTGTTGCAGAGCAAATAATCCGTGTATAAATCAAGGTCTTCTTTTTTCATCGTGAAAAAATACCAGATTTCCGCGAGCGCTGCGTAACATCAGTGATGGTAAGGGATTGATGGAACGTGTCCTCAATGCCGAGCGGTTCAATGCCTGCTTCGCCCGGGCTACCCAAAAGCAATACACAAGAGAATTGTTGTTTTTCTCAATGTTTGAATTGATGAGTTTGGTTGTGCCCAAGGCATTCCCATCGGTCAATGCCGCCTACCTGGCGCAACAAGCCAACATCGGGGGTATCGATTACCTCGGTCTATAACAAACTCAATGGTCTTGAAACCGAGGTGCCGGCGACGTTGGTGCAGGAGACGGCCGTAGAGTTTCGCCATCTGATCATGCAATTGAATGCGCTGTGCCAAGCCCTGTTGCCGGGCTACCGGGTCAAAATGTTGGATGGCAATTGCCTGTGACGTACGACCCCGGCTTGGAAATGGCCATTGAGGTGCTGCCTTGCGAAGACGGCCACGCGCAAGAGCGCTCGCTTCTCGATCGCGTCCAAGACAGGTACAAGCTGGGGACGTCTTTGTCATGGGTCGCAATTTCTGCGTGCGCAGTTACCTGTTCAAGATCGCTGGCAAAGGCGGTTATTTTATCTGCCGGCATCACAAACAGATGCCATACCGAGCGCTGAGTGCACTGGAAAAGATAGGGATGACAGAAACGGGCATGGTGTATGAGCAATGGATTGAAGTGAGCGACGATGAGGGCAGCACAGCGAAGTGGCGCCGTATCACGGTCCGTCTCAACCAAGCCAGCCGCGACGGCGACAAGGAGCTCGTCATCCTGACCAAGCTGCCGAAATCAGTGGCCAACGCCATCCGAATAAGCGATCTGTACCGCAAAAGATGGAGGATCGGCGTGTCCAGCTAAGGACACATTATCCAGTCGGTGGAAGTCTGACCGGAGCAAAAGGCTCGCGCCCCGTAGCTTGGGAGGCGTCGTGGCGCGAAAGCAAGACGACGGAGCCCTCCGACAGTATGCTCAGAAAGGAGTATATGCAACACATCAGATTGCAACGTACAGTGAACGCAGACGTAGCCTCGTCCCACGCAAACCCGGTGGCTGAGATGGTCGATAACGCGCGAAAGCAGCAAGGGATGTCCGAAACGAGTCCGATACGGCAGCCCTCACCGGCGGGGTATCAGCGGCGACATGATGTGATGGATAGTGTGGAAACTGGAGAAGCCCTCGGCGCTTGGCGGAGAAACCCCGTCGAGGAGATGGCCGCTATAACCGTGAGTGGGAAATGCGGGCATAGGCGCTAGGGTGGCGGATCGGGTCGTACTACTGACGATGGGTGTGCAGCAAAACGCACCCGGAGGAAAGGACCCGGATCGGCAAGTAATCCGTTCGACAAGGCAAGGCAGGGGCGAGATGACAAAGGCGCCCGGCAACCTGTAGGAGCTGAGAAGGTGGATATATCGAAAGGCGAAGTCTGACAAGACGCATCGCTTTTGGGGGCTGTTCGTGCACATCACGAAGAGAGAAACCCTCGAAGAAGCGTATCCCGTGGCCAAGAGGAACGGCGGCGCACCCGGCCTTGATGGACTGAGTTTCGAGGACATCGAGGCATCGGGACGAAAAGCGTTCCTTGAGGAAGTGCGGCAAACGCTGATGACAGGCAAATACGAACCCAAGCCGAACCGCAAGGTGGAAACTCCGAAGAGCAACGGCAAAATCCGCACGCTTCAAATCCCCTGCATCCGCGAGCGCGTGGTGCAAGGTGCACTGAAGCTGATCCTCGAAGCGGTATACGAGGCCGACTTCTGCCCGAACTCCTATGGATTCCGCCCCAAGCGGTCACCGCACCGTGCGCTGGCGGAAGTCAGGTGTCAGCAGCGGATGTAAAGTGATACACAGCAGCGATTGAAAATTGATACACCGATTTGAGCTCGACTTTATCCATTTACAGAGATGTTTATTAAACGCAAACCCGGTCAACGCAGTCTATGGCTTACCACTCCAGCACGAGAGGTGAATCATGTCGACCTTGCCAACCGGGTTTGCTCATTTGATTCTGGCATTCGCCCCCTTGTTTTCCAAGCGGATTTTCCAGTCCGTGCAGGCATTGCTCATTGGCGCGATTCTTGCCACCGGCAAACGCACGGTGACGGCCATCTTGCGCGTAATGGGATTGGATCAGCAGACGCATTTCAAACCTATCATCGGGTCTTGAATCGCGCCGTGTGGTCGAGCCTGGCGGCCAGCCGGATCTTGCTGTCGCTCCTGGTGCGCGCCTTCGCGCTCGAGGGGCCGTTGATCCTTGGTTTGGACGACACCATCGAACGCCGCTGGGGAGCGAAGATTGCCGCCCGCGGCATCTACCGCGATCCCGTGCGCTCCAGTCAAAGCCACTTCGTCAAAGCCAGCGGTTTGCGCTGGCTGTGCATGATGCTGCTGGTGCCGATACCCTGGGCGGCCCGGGTCTGGGCGCTGCCTTTTTTGACCGCATTGTGCCCGTCCGAGCGCTATCACGACCGCCTGGGCAAGCAGCACAAGACGCTCACCGATTGGGCGCGTCAACTGGTCAAACAGGTCAGCCGCTGGCCGCCCGGGCGGCAGTTGGTCATCGTGGCCGACAGCACTTTTCGGCATTGCATTTTCTCGGCGCGGCAGAACGTCATGCCGCCGTCATCACCCGCTTGCGCCTAGATGCCGCCCTGTACGCGCCGGCGCCGCTACGCCGCCCCGGGTAGCGCGGCAGAGCGCCGGTGAAGGGCCAGCGGCTGCCTGCATTGCGCGACGTGCTCGCCGATGGTTATGGCGTCACGAATATTTTTCAGCCTCGCTAAACGAGACCGATATGATAAAAATCCCTCGCCCTTTGGTGGATCGCTTTATAGATTCGCTTTGTTATGCGACTTGAATGGATAAAGTCGATTTGAGAAGATGCCTGCTTTTTTGAGGCGGCCTTGATAACCAGCGAGGTGTATGTGGAAATTCAATTACTGAAGAAGCACGGATGGAGCTTGCGGCAAATTGCCGAAGAAGTGGGCTGTGCAGCCAATACCGTGCGGCGTCACTTGGCATCGGAAGACAAACCGAAGTACGAACGCAAGATCAAGCGGGAAACGAAACTGTCTGCATCAAGACGCTGGACGATTTCAATTACGGCTTTGCCAAAGGCGTCAAGAAAAGCCAGATCGAAGAACTCGCCGGGCTGGGCTTTATCGAGCGTAACGAGAACGTGGTTCTGGTTGGTCCCAGTGGCGTCGGCAAGACGCACTTGGCCATTGCGCTGGGCTATCAGGCTGCGCAAGCGGGGATCAATACGCGCTTCATGACGGCGGCCGATTTGCTGCTGATGTTGACGACGGCGCACTTGCAGAGCAGTTTGAAGACGGTCATGCATCGGGCCAGCAAGGTTTACCGTTTGCTCATCATTGACGAGATCGGCTACCTGCCGATGAGCCGGGAGCAGGCGAACCTGTTCTTCCAGGTGATTGCGGCGCTGTATGAAAAAGGCAGCTTGGTCGTCACCAGCAATCTCCCCTTTGGTCAATGGGATAGCACCTTTGCGCAGGACACGACACTAACCGCGGCGCTGCTGGACCGGTTGCTGCATCACGCCCATATCGTACCGATCGCGGGCGAAAGCTATCGGCTTAAACATCAGCGGCAAGCCGGAATGATGCATTCAGCTGCACGCGATGACCAGGCTTGAGAGATCCTTGTACGTGCCTATGAAAATGATGGGGGTGTATCAGTTTTAAATCGCTGTTTATCGAAAAACTGTATCAGTTTTAAATCGCTGTTGACAACCTCGCCACCGCTTACCTCTGCCACCGACACCGCAATCGTTTCCTTGTGCACGCCCAGCCAGACATATTTGCTAAACTCTTCATGGCCTACCCCCTCAATTTTGGCTCTGCGCCTGGTTGAATAAACCACAAGCGTAATCCACATCGCTTGAGGTGCGGTAGGTCAATACATTATGTCTAGTCGCAACGCGTGGTTCCTTGATAAAATATATATCCTTGCTGATGTAGCTCAGTCGGTAGAGCAACTGATTCGTAATCAGTAGGTCGGACGTTCGATTCGTCTCATCAGCACCATTTTTATGCCGGCTAGCAGCGATCCTGTTAGCTGGCATTTTTATTTGGAATCCGCAAAATTGCAGATGACGGTAGCTAAGTCCCCCAAATTTTACTGTCAAATCTTTATGTGCAACGAAGAGGATGTTGATGTAATGAAAGAATCAAAGTTAAGCACCGAAGAGAGCAGGACGCTGCGGGAGATGGGCATTTATCATCCTCATGCGAGTACGCGAAGGCGCGCCCAGGGAATGTTGCGATTGGGATAGGGGTTGCATGCTGCAGCAGGGGGCCGACGAGTTTGGCGTGCATCTCAACAGCGTGGAGAGTGGGTGGCAACGTTGGCGGCGCGATGGCTTGGCGGGATTGTATGAAGGCTGGCATAGCGGGCGGCCGCTCACCTTGTCGCGCCGGTGGCGCGAGCAGCAGGATCGGCCCCAGAGCAGCGGCAACAGCCTCAAGTGCTACTTCAAGCGGATGGGGTGGCATTACAAACGCTATCGCTTCAGCTTGAAGGACAAGCATGATGACGACGCATTCGAGCATGCGCGGGGCGGTCATCGCGTTACTGCACAAGGACGAATTGATCAACGAAGTCCATTCCATCATGGAAAATTGTGGAAAAGAATTCACAATAAATTTTGGGCGACTACTTAAGTCAGGAGTATTGTTGCGATGTTGTAATGCCGATTTACATTATTAGCTACCCAAAAGTCGTAACTGCTTGAGATGGAGGTTAATTGCAAAAAGAATAATTATGTATTGTTATTGTTGATAGAAGTCAATTCGGAATTTTTATTTGACGCTAAGCTGGATCGCCTTGTTAAATCTTCAGTTGGTGCGGGCAGAAAAGTGACGCAAGAGACCGAATGGAATTTGATTTGTTGTTTTGCAGTCTTTTTAATGGAGAGTCGAAATGAATGAGGTCGTAATTGTTGCTGCTGGACGCACTGCGGTCGGGAAATTTGGCGGATCTTTAGCCAAGACTGCAGCTGCGGATTTAGGCGCCCATGTAATCAAAGGACTGCTGACCAAGACTGGTATCAAACCGGAAATGATCAATGAAGTTATTTTAGGACAAGTGTTAACAGCCGGTTGCGGCCAAAATCCAGCACGGCAAGCGGTCATTCGTGCTGGCTTACCCGATATGGTTCCGGCGTTTACAGTCGGTAAAGTATGTGGCAGCGGCTTGAAGGCCACTCATCTGGCGGCCCAGGCAATCCGATGCGGTGATGCAAATATCATCATCGCAGGCGGTCAGGAAAACATGAGCGCGTCGCCGCATGTATTGAATAATTCGCGGGATGGTTTCCGCATGGGTGACGCCAAGTTGGTTGACACGATGATTGTCGACGGCCTGTGGGACGTCTATAACCAATACCATATGGGTGTCACTGCCGAGAACGTAGCCAAGAAGTTTGGCATATCGCGCCAAGAGCAGGATGAATTTGCGCTCGCGTCCCAAAATAAGGCGGAAGCCGCACAAAAAGCGGGCAAATTCAAGGACGAAATTCTGGCACTCGAGATTGCGCAGAAGAAGGGTTCCATTGTCTTTGATACGGATGAATACATCAAACAAGGCGCCACCCTGGAATCTCTCGCAAGTTTGCGTCCGGCATTTGCCAAAGACGGTACGGTAACTGCGGGCAATGCATCCGGCATCAATGATGGCGCCGCTGCGGTGGTGATGATGTCTGCCAAAATGGCGAGCGAACTCGGCTTGACGCCGTTGGCGAAAATCAAGGCGTATTCTTCTGCAGGTATCGACCCGACTATTATGGGTATGGGTCCGGTTCCCGCAGCGCAACTGTGTTTGAAAAAAGCGGGTTGGACGCATCAGGATCTCGACCTGATGGAAATCAATGAGGCATTCGCGGCGCAAGCCATTGCGGTTAATAAAGAGATGGGCTGGGACACCAGCAAGATCAACGTCAATGGCGGCGCCATTGCACTGGGTCATCCGATTGGTGCGTCGGGCTGCCGTATTCTCGTGAGCTTGCTGCATGAGATGGTCAGGCGTGATGCCAAGCGTGGATTGGCAAGCTTGTGTATTGGCGGCGGCATGGGGGTTGCGTTGGCAGTAGAGCGTTAATCGCGCTATTAATGGCCGATTTAAATCGGTAAGTGTAATTATTTTAAAAGGAATAGCATGGCACGAGTTGCATTAGTCACGGGCGGTATGGGGGGGTTGGGTGAAGCGGTGTGCATCAAGCTCGCAGCATTGGGTTATCAAGTGGTAACCACATATTCACCCGGCAATACCAAGGCCAAGGATTGGTTGGCGTCGATGAAGGAATTGGGTTTTGACTTCCGCGCGTTTCCCTGTGATGTAGCGGATTACAATTCGGCGCAGGAATGCATTGCGCAGATTCAAAAGGAAGTCGGTCCGGTGGATGTTCTCGTCAATAACGCGGGTATTACGCGCGACATGACGTTCAAGAAAATGGACAAAACCAATTGGGATGCGGTTATGAAAACCAATCTGGACTCCGTGTTCAACATGACCAAACCGGTATGCGATGGAATGACCGATCGCGGCTGGGGGCGCGTGATCAATATCTCGTCGGTTAACGGCCAGAAAGGCGCGTTCGGTCAGACCAATTATTCGGCAGCCAAAGCCGGCATGCATGGCTTTACCAAGGCGTTAGCACTGGAAGTGGCGCGCAAGGGCGTGACGGTCAATACGATTTCGCCTGGCTATATTGGCACCAAGATGGTGATGGCGATTCCACAAGAAGTCCTGGATAGCAAAATCATTCCGCAAATTCCAATGGCGCGCTTGGGCAAGCCTGAAGAAGTCGCCGGCCTGGTTGCGTATCTTGCGTCTGATGAGGCCGCGTTCCTGACGGGGGCGAATATCGCTATCAATGGCGGGCAACATATGTCGTAACGGCCGCGAGAGATGTCTCTTGCATCGCTTCAGGAAATGGCGTTGACGCAAAACACTGTCGTCAACGCCATTTTTTTCGGCGGTTGTTGCGCGTCATGGTATCTGTAGTACAAAAGAATGTAATTCATTTGGCTCGCGTCAACACAATCGACTGTCTCTGCGTTATGGAGGAACGTAGAATTGTCTGCGCACAAGCCAAGAGGAAATTGCATTATGAATAAATTGATCGCTGCTCTCGTCGCAGCCACCTTTGCGTTAGGTTCTGCATTTGCACAAACTTCGGCGACACCGGCCACTCCGGCAGCACCTGCGGGAGCGGTCAACGCTGAGAAAAAATCAGTCAAAAAAGTCAAGCATGCAAAGAAAGCCAAGAAGACAAGGCATGCAAAGAAATTCAAGAAAGTGCAAAGCGCCATGGCCCAGTAAGTCAGATGGTGTTGCGCGGAGTTAAACGCGCAAAGAATGAAACCCGGAAGCCGCCGCGAAGCGGGTTCCGGGTTTTCTTTATTTGACACGGCTGTCTACCTGCCTTGGTCAACGAAAAAGCCTTCCATCCCAACAAAGACAGTTTCGCCATTGGCGCGTCGGGCTGTTCGTGTTTTTTCAAGAATTGGGATAGGATTGAAATGGAAATACGTGGACAAAGGTACTCACGAAAAAGCCGGTGGCAAGAGGGCGATACCGAAAATAATCCAATTCTTTGATGATCACCGCAAGAGCAGCGCATAAAAACATGTAAGGAATTGGCGAGGCTTTACGACTAGAGTTCCGTAGCACAATGAATTACCACTTCACCTGTTTTTACCTCTCACTTTTAAAAAGAAGGAAATCCGCCATGAATAAACGTCACACCTTGCTCGCTACTGCTCTCGCAACTGTCTGTATCGCCAGTTTGGGAACGGCGCATGCCGCCGATGCTGAAAAAGAAAAATGCTTCGGCATTGCGAAAGCAGGCCAGAACGATTGCGCCAGCGTCACCGGCACCCACTCTTGCGCAGGGCAGGCCAAGAAGGATAAAGACCCGACCGAATGGAAATACGTGGCCAAAGGGACCTGCGAAAAAGCCGGCGGCAAGATGGCGGCGCCGAAGTAATTCATTTCATTCGCGATAAAGCGGCGTGACGTCCACATCTCAATTCAACAGCCGGCCATCATTTTCCAGGCTCGGTTTTGGTGTCGGATTGCGTGCGCCGCACTATCGCGAATTTCTCGAGCGGCGCCCGGCGGTGGATTGGCTGGAAATCCATACCGAGAATTATCTCGATCAGGGTGGTTGGGATGCCCATGTGCTGGAGCGCTTGCGTGGGGATTACCCAATCAGTCTGCATGGAGTCGGGCTCGGCATCGGTTCGGCCAAGGGATTTTCGGAACACCACCTGCGACGTGTGCGCGATGTGGTGAACCGAATTCAACCGGCGCTGGTGTCCGAGCACCTGTGCTGGGGCGCAGTGGACGACCGCCATCTGAATGATTTGCTGCCGCTGTCCTTGACCAGTGAAGCATTGGACCTCGTATGTGAGCGTGTCGATCGTATCCAGGCAATGCTGGGCCGCCAGATTCTGATCGAGAATGTGTCGACTTACCTGCGCTATCGTGCCGATGCGATGAGCGAAGCGGAATTTCTTGCGGCACTGGCTGCGCGCACCGGATGCGGTGTGCTGCTGGACATTAATAATCTTTACGTGAACCAGTGCAACCATCAGGAAGATGCCTTGGCTGCGTTGCAGGCCATCATCCCGGATACGGTCGGCGAGATGCATCTGGCCGGCCATCTGGTGACGCCGGATGCGGTGATCGATCATCACGGCGACCGGGTTGCCGATGCGGTGTGGACGCTCTATGAAAGTGCGCTGCGCCGTTTTGGCCCGGTATCGACCTTAATCGAATGGGATACCGATATGCCGGAACTGGGTGTGTTGTTGAGCGAGGCGCAGCGCGCGCGCGACATCGCGGAACGCATACAGAACGAGGTGGCTGCGGCTCGGCTCGCCGAGACCCAGCAAGTATTTTCTGCCGCCTTGTTCGACGCGCAAACCGAAGCGCTTGCGATGCCCTTGTTTAAAGGCGATGCGCAATTGGCGGAGCAGCGTTTTGCCCTGTATCGCGGCAACTTGAGCGGGACCTGGGACAAGACATTGGCCGCCGCCTATCCGGTGTTGAGCGCCTTGGTCGGCGACGAATTTTTCAGCGCCTTGTCGCGCGCATATGGAAAAGCCTATCCGTCGCGCGTCGGCGACCTGAACCTGTTCGGTGCGCAGTTCGCCGACTTTCTGACGGACTTTCCGCATGTCGCGCAATATCCGTATTTTCCGGACATGGCGCGGCTGGAATGGGCTTTGCACCGCGCGCATTATGCGTCGAATGCGCAGCCAATCGATGCGGCGGAACTGACGCAACTGACGCCGGACCAACTCGATAACGCGCGCTTGTTCTTTACCCCGGCGTGCCAATTGGCCGCCTCTGAATGGGCTGTCGTGGAATTGTGGCAGGCGCACCAGCCGAGCGAAAAAGCTGCCTTTCCGGCGGACATGGCGCATCGTAATTTTGGCTTGGTCGTGCGGCCGCAATGGACGGCGCATGTACTGCCGCTCAGCGCGGCGGCACATAGGGCATTGGCTGCACTGCAACGCGGGCAAACACTCGGTTTCGCGCTCGATGCCGCGTTGGAAATGGATGCTGAATTCGATTTTGGATCGTATTTGCAGCAATGGCTGCAACATGGCATTTTTGGCGCGATCCAACTCCCTGTAACTATCTAATCCTCCCACAAAAATCATGGAAAAAATTCTTCGCCTGCATCAAGGCTTGTCCCGTTACGACTCGCACTTGACCGACTGGGCCGGTTCGCTGGTCAGTCTTGCGATACGCTGGTTCGTCGGCTGGCAATTTTTCAAGGCCGGCCTGACCAAGATTGCCGACTGGAGCGTCACGCTTGCGTTGTTTCGCGACGAATACCAGGTGCCGGTGCTGCCGCCCGAATTTGCCGCCGTCATGGGGGCGACAGGCGAACTGGCATTGCCGCTGTTGCTGGCAATCGGTTTGTTCTCGCGGCCCGCGGCACTGGGCCTGTTCATGCTCAATCTGATGGCGGTCATCTCGTATCCGCAGCTCTTTACATTCGAATGTCCGGCGGCCATCAATGATCACTTTTATTGGGGCGTGTTGCTGCTGGTGCTAGTCGCTTTCGGTCCCGGGAAACTGGCGCTGGATGCCTGGCTGAACGGGCAGGCGAAGAAATAGAGGGATTTCGGATGTGCGCGTACAGAGCCAATTGCCAGCCAATGAGGCTTACCGTCATCCGCTTCATGCGCAACGGTATTTCTGCTGGGCACGCGCTCGCTATTGATGGCGTCCTCTCGCCCGTGGATAGACTGGTTCGCCGCTCAGGTTTTTACCCAAGTGTTCAATCGCGGATGGGACGACGTGCGGAACTCGATATTGGTGATGCCGATCGAGCCGGCAGGACCGGTGACAAAATGCAGTTCCGGCTTGACCGGGAACAAAAAATTGTCGCGCAAAAAAATGTCGGTATGGCAGTTGGCGCTGGCGTTGTACAACTGCGGCTTTATCTCTTGCCACACATCGTCGGTAATCCAGCCGTATAAAAACAACTGGTTCGGATACAAGGGACTATCGGAATCCAGATAGCCTTTTTGTTTTTCCTGAAGCGCAGGATGCGGCGGCGGCGCTTTTCCGACGAACAGATCGATCCAGCCTTCGCTGATCGAATACGTTTCCTCGGCCTGATAGGTGGCGTCTTTCAGCAGAAGCTGCCATTTGCAACTCAACTCGATCCGCTTTTCGAGGCCGCATTTTTCAGTCCACATCGATTGTCCGTCACATACGGTCAGTTGGGTGCGTATCACCTGGCCGACCAAGGCCGGTTCGAACTTGCGCAACTCATCCAGGTTTTCATGGACATTCCAGAAAAGCCATTTGGTGCGTTCGCCATCGGACATGCCGGGCAAATCGGATGGCGTGGCTTTACCGTACGGCTCCAGCGTCTTGATGACTTCTTTGCGCTGTTTTTCGTTCATTTCTTCCAGATCGGTACTGAATTTTTGCAGATATTCCGTTTGCATAATGACTCCAAAGAAATCAGGATCGGATAGAGATCGACAGTTCGATTTTCTTTGCATCACATTTATCGAACTGAATGATTTTGACAAGGCAAGCCGGCATGAATATCCCGATCGGCGCAAATTAACAATAACATCAGCCGCATAAACGGTTCGCTGCTCCGGATGCGCCTGCATCCGGTCTTGTTCGAGCCGGCACTGCGTGCATGAAGGTAATTGATGATCTTCAATATTGTGCTCATGAATCGAATTTCTTCGCATTGAGAATGCTCAATAAAACCGCTTTTTATGAGTTGTTTAATTGACGCCCATTTTCCGGTAAGGAATCAGCCTGAATTCGGGGCAAGTCGATTGACATTATTTCGCTGTGGGTTCAGGGCAGCAGCAGCGCCAGCGTGCGCACCGTCATGCGTGCAAGTGTTGCAGATGTACGTCATTGCACGATCCACATCAATGCTTATGCCGATGCCTGATGTGCGCAAATGCATTGTCGGAATGACTCCTGAATCAATACGCATTCGTGCATTGTTGGTACTTGAATCACGTATTTCACCTTCTTTTGTGCAGTCGTCATTGGCTTTGAAACAAGATCAAAAGAGGGTCTTGTTAACATCGAGAAAGTTCAATAAATAAATTTCTGCGGCGCATCAAAGTTGTCTTGAGTTTAGATAAATCCCGCTCTAGAATAATTGATGTTGCGTTGCGACAAAGTGACGTGATTCATTTTTGGCAAGTTATACCAATCCCCCACCCAAATTTATCGCACCCTCTTTTGGAGAAGTTCATGTTTCCCATTCAAGATCAAATTTCAGTCGCTACTCGCAGCAATCTCGAATCGCAGCTCGCGATTTTTACTGCATTGACTCACAAGACATTCGAGGGCGTCGAAAAATTACTCAGCTTGAATCTCAATGTTGCGAAGGCATCGCTGGAAGAGTCCGCACTGACCGCGAAACAACTGCTGGCCGCCAAGGATCCGCAGGAATTTTTTGCATTGTCTGCCGCGCAGACGCAACCTGCTGTTGAAAAGGCGATAGCTTATGGCCGTCATTTCGCCAACATCGCGACCAGCACGCAAGCGGAGTTCAACAAGGCGGCAGAAGCGCAAATCGCTGAAGCGAATCGCAAGGTAAGCAAACTGGTGGAAGACGCAGCGAAGAATGCGCCAGCCGGTTCCGAAGGCATTATCGAGATCGTGAAGTCGGCAATCGAGAGTGCGACAAACAACTACGAACAGATGACGCGTACATCGAAGCAGGCGGCGGAAGCATTGGAGGCAAACCTGAATATCGCAACGAGCAAATTTGCTCTGGCAAAGTAAACATAGACAATGATGTGCAAAGGGATGGGCTGCGATGCAGCCCGTTTTTTTTTGTGATCGCTCACGAACCGAAGCGGGCGGCAACAAGCGAAAACACGGCGCCATCAAAGGCGGTATCGGGCGGACGCGGCGCGCAAGGCGCGCAAGGAGCGCTTCGACGCGCGATGCACAGGCGTGCGGGTTGGATCGAAAAAGATCAGGCGGCGCCGGCGTCGTGCGCAGCGCGCAATTTTTGATCGGGCAGCAGCCGCACCTGTACCTGCGCGCGTGACAACGCCCGCACCAGAATCTTGTAGGTATCGACATCGAACGCAGGACGCGCCGGCATGTCGTGCAACAGGCGCCGCACTTCTTCTTCGGAATGCGCGGTGCCGAGACAGCACCAGTTGTGCACGACATGCACATCCTGTTGCCCAGCCGCGCCGGTTTCCAGCAATCCGACGGGCGACGGATACGGCCAGGTTTTCACCTGGAGCGACGCCAGTGCCGCTTCCAGCCGCGCCTGATGTGCCGCTGCCGATTCGGCGCCGATGCAGGCGCCATGACAGCGTCGCAACTGATGGGCGAAGCAGGGTTTATGGGCTTGCGTACGGCTTTCCAGGCCTAGCATCACCAGACACAGCTGGTGGCTTTCGGCCAGTTCGCGCAAGGTGGCGTCCGCTTTGCGGCGCGAACTGAACAAGCCGTACAAGCGGTCGCCCAGGCCGAAGTCCTGCTCGCTGGCGTAGGTCAGTGTCGGTTGCAGATGACCCGCGGCCGACGGCCGCAACTGCCATGCGCATAATTCGCGCTGGCGCCGCAGCGCGCGATTGTGGATTGGTTGCAAATCCTTCACCAGTTGCGCTTCCAGCAAAAGCGCGCCGATTTCGCCGGCAGTCGCGCGCCATTCCAGGCGTCGAATCTGATGCGACAGCCGCATGTCCTTGTACAGCCGGTGATCGGCATTGAAATGCGATAGCACGCGCTGGCGCAAATGGATGCTTTTACCGACATACAGCGGCACATCGTTTTCGCCATAGAAGAGATAGACGCCCGGTGTATCCGGTATGCCGTCGAGCGCTGCGGCATCCAGATGGGCCGGTATGCTGGGACGCTGCAGTTGCGCCCGGACCGCTTCGTCGAATGTGTCGGGCGCGATGTCGCGCTGCATCTTGCTCCAGAATTGCCATAGCAGATCGGCATCCGCCAACGCGCGATGCCGTCCATCGGGCGCCAGATGATGACGCGCGATCAGCACATCGAGATTGTGTTTTGGCTCGTGCGGGAACAGTGTGCGCGACAGCTTGACGGTGCACAGCACGTCGCTGCGCAAGGTATGACCGGCCTGCTTGAATGCATTGCGCAAGAAGCCGTAATCGAAGCGTGCGTTATGGGCGATGAAGAGGCCGCCTTCGAGACGCCGCAGCAAGTCTTCGATCAAGGTATCGAAGGTCGGTGCGTCGCGCACCATTTCGTTGGTGATCCCGGTCAGGCTCTGGATAAAAGGCGGAATCGATATTTCCGGATTGACCAGCGTCGACCAGCGCATGGCCTCGCCATCACGGACTTCAACAATGCCGATCTCGGTGATCCGGTCCGACACCGGGTTTGCACCGGTCGTTTCCAGATCGATAAAAACCAGTTTACCGTAGCGCGCCATAGCGGCATTGTGCCATGGTCGATGGCGTCGCGCTGCGGTAAACGCAGGTAATATCGCTCATGATGAAATTCTGAAAGATTTGGCCGCAAAGATTTAGCCGCAATACGGCGCGCGCATTTTAAAGCTGCCGCGTCTCGAACGTGTTGCAGGCGTTGATCTTGCCGCTGTCGATGCCGCGCCTGAACCAGCGCACGCGTTGTTCCGACGTGCCGTGCGTGAAAGAGTCGGGCACCACATGGCCTTGCGCTTGCCGCTGCAATGCATCGTCGCCGATGGCGGTCGCCGCATTCAAGGCAGCTTCCACATCGCCGGCCTCGATAATGCCGCGCGCCTGATTCGCATGGTAGGCCCAGACACCGGCAAAGCAATCTGCCTGCAATTCCAGCCGCACCGACAATGCATTGGCTTGCGCTTGCGATACACGGCGCCGTGCATTGTCGACCTTGCCTGAAATGCCCAGCAGATTTTGCACATGATGGCCCACTTCATGTGCAATCACGTACGCCTGCGCAAACTCGCCCGATACGTGGAAGCGCTTTTGCATCAATTGATAAAAGCTTAAATCGATATACACTTTGCGATCGCCGGGGCAATAGAACGGTCCGGTTGCCGTCTGGCCAGTGCCGCATGCGGTAGGCGTTCTGCCGGAGAACAGTACCAGCCTGGGCGGCGCATAATCGGCGCCGCGTTCGCGAAACAATTGCGTCCATGTATCCTCGGTATCCGCCAATACGGTCGACACAAATTTGGCCATGCGATCATTGGCCGGCGGACGGTGCGCGGGCGCCTGTTGCACGGGTGCGATCGGTCCCCCGCCGCCGCTCAGGAAACTCAGCACCGTCATTGGATTGATGCCCAGAAAATACGACG
>CAMLDH010000067.1 GCA_946478765.1 uncultured Oxalobacteraceae bacterium
AGTGCAGCAATATCTGACGTTTGCGCTGGACAGCGAGATGTTCGCGGTCGGTACGTTGAGCGTGAAGGAGATCATCGAGTACGGCCAATTGACGGTGGTGCCGATGATGCCTGATTTCATCCGGGGCGTGATCAATCTGCGCGGGGCAGTGGTGCCGGTGATCGATCTGGCTGCGCGCTTCGGCCGCGGGGAAAAGAAGATCACGCGCCGCACCTGCATCGTCATCATCGAGGTGCCGAACGACGACGGGCAGCAGGACATCGGCGTGGTGGTGGATGCGGTGAGCGAAGTGCTGGAAATTCCGGCCGGCGACATCGAACCGCCGCCGACATTCGGCGCGAAGATCCGTTCGGATTTCATCGCCGGCATGGGCAAGGTCAACGGCCGGTTCGTGATCTTGCTCGACGTGGGAAAAGTGCTTTCGGTGGATGAAATCACGACGCTGGCGACGGTCAGCGATCAAGGCATGCCGGAAGCTGCGTAAGCGCGAGCGTTAGAGCGCAGAATCTCGGTTGCATCCCGGCCGGGATACAGGATTGAAATGGAATGTGTTCATTCTCACATTTCGGAGACCTTTGAAGAGGAGTCACACAATGAACTGGTTCACGAATCTCAAAATCAGCGTGAAACTGATTGCAGCATTTCTGATTGTCTCGGCCATTACCGGTATCGTCGGCTATGTGGGTATTAGCAACATGTCCAAGCTCAACGACGCGGCGGACACCCTGTACGAGAAGGAGCTGATGGGCGTCTCCTATATCAAGGAGGCCAACGTCGACCTTATTTACATCGGCCGTTCGGTTCGCAGCATGGTCCTGTCCAATACTCAGGAGACCCGGCAACATCACGTGGCGTCCATCGATAAATACATCAAGCTGTTGCAAGAGAATATGGACAAAGCGCAGAAGTCTTTCACTTCGGAGGAGGGCAAGAGAATGCTCGCCGAATACAACAAGCAGTGGTCGCAATATGAAGCCGGCGTCAGAAAAGCCGTAAAAATCGCCGCGAGCGAGAAGCTCATGGAGCATCGTGAATCCACGGATTTCATCTTGGGCGATCTGCGCGCGTCCGCAACTTCAGTTGACGATGCGCTTACCGCGTTGAGCAACAGGAGGGAGGCGAATGCCAAGAAAGCGTCGGAACACGCAACCGAGCTCTACAACACCAGTCGTACGCTGATGATCGGCATCGCCGTGGGCGGTGTGATTGTCGGCATGCTGTTGGGCTTAGTGATCTCGCGCGGCATCACCAAGCCGCTTAACCAGTCCGTGCAGGTGGCCAATCAGTTGGCCGAAGGCGATCTGACAGCCAGGATCGAAGTGCGGTCCAAGGATGAAGTCGGGCAGTTGATGCTGGCGATGCAAACCATGGTCGGCAAGTTGTCGCAGGTGATCGGCGAAGTGCGGGCATCGGCCGATTCGCTGTCGTCAGCATCGGAAGAGGTGAGCGCGACCGCGCAAAGCATGAGCCAGGCCACCACCGAACAGGCGGCCAGCGTGGAAGAGACCTCCTCGTCGCTGGAGCAGATGTCGGCCTCGATCAACCAGAACGCGGAAAACGCCAAGGTCACCAACGGCATGGCCGACAAGGCAACGAAGGAAGCCAGCGAAGGCGGCGTGGCGGTGAAGCAGACGGTGGAGGCGATGAAGAGCATCGCCGACAAGATCGGCATCATCGACGACATCGCGTACCAGACCAACCTGCTGGCGCTGAATGCGGCCATCGAAGCGGCGCGCGCCGGCGAGCATGGCAAGGGTTTTGCGGTGGTGGCGGCCGAGGTGCGCAAGCTGGCCGAGCGCAGCCAGGTGGCGGCGCAGGAAATCGGCGAAGTGGCCAAGGGCAGCGTGGCGCTGGCGGAGCAGGCGGGCAAGCTGCTCGACGAGATCGTGCCGTCGATCGGCAAGACGTCGGAACTGGTGCAGGAGATTGCGGCGGCATCGGAAGAGCAGTCGGTCGGGGTGGGGCAGGTCAATACGGCGATGACGCAGCTGAACCAGATCACGCAGCAGAATGCGTCGTCGAGCGAGGAGTTGGCGGCGACGGCGGAAGAGATGAGCGGGCAGGCCGAGCAATTGCAGCAGCTGGTCGGGTTCTTCAAGGTGGAAGGCGCGCGGGCCGGGATGGCGGCAGCGCAGCCCCGCCGCAAGGCGGGCAAGAGCGGCCTGGTGCAGGCGATTGCCAAGCCGCTGAAGGGGGTGGTGCCGGCAATGCAGATGGACGAAGCCCATTTCCAGCGGTTCTAGGCAGGTCGTCAAAAGTTCTTTGATAATCGCGACTCTGATAGGTAGTGCAGGCACGCAGGCCTGCACTACTGCCAAAATTTTTTTGCATACTTGCTGATATAGCCAGTCCGTTTTGCAACGACTCCGGAAATACAGGTGACGGCCGGGCGGCCCTTGTTCCTCCGCCCCGAATTGCCGGCTTCAGCGCGAAACGACCTGATCAGGATCCCCTCAATCGTGTCGACAATCGATGGCAAACGCAATGGACAGCATGACTTGAGGAAAGGCGGCTACTTCGTGGTCAGCCATTCCGAAAGCCTGCATGGCATCGCAGAAGCGCTTGAAATGGTGATGCCCTCCGTGTATCTCAAGCCATGAGCATCAAGCCATGAACGCGGCCAATACGATCATGGATATTTTTCTTCAGCCCGGAGACGCCTTCTTCGGCGCGCGATACGCGCATTCGCACGGTGCTCGGTTCATGCGTTTCCATCGTGTTCTGGCATCCGGCGCTGCTGCTGGGCTGCATGTGCCATTACATGCTGCCCGGGAGTAAGCGGCATCGGCATGGCGCGCTCGACGGGCGCTATGCGGACGACGCATTTGCGCTGATGCTGCAAGCACCGCAATCGGCCGAGAGTGTGTCGCAACAAAATTGTTGCACAGGCCAAAAAAGTCGAGACTATTGCGTAAAAGAAAATCTATAATAGAACGAAGTGCAATAGGCGCTGCTTTATCGCACCGACCAAGAAGAAAACCGTTTGGTCTCACCAAGCGGCGTATCAATAACATCATGAACAAGAAAGCGGAAAAATCCGTCGCCATCGAGAGAGGATTGTCGAACGTGCAAGCGATGCAGCAGTGACGGAGGAATCGGTCGGCGCTTTTGCAACATGAGCAGACTGCTATTGCTACTGCGTTATGAATTGTATCAAGGGCGAACATTGTACTGGGCGTTCCTTCCCACCTTCAAGAGCTTGCAGTCGGCTGGAACAGGGAGAAGGCCAGGATGCGAATGGGATAAAACTGAACGATATACCCCATCTCGATCCTGTTGCCCCGTCTGAAAGGGTGGAGCACAGTGTATGGCGCGGGAGCGCTGTCGGTAGTTCCAATTGATCGATGACAGGATGTGGCTCATGACGAATAAACAATTATTGGGTTTGCAGGTCAAGCGCCTGCTCTCCAGCTTATCTGAGCATGGAAATCAGTACCTTACCGAAGTTGAAACCGATCTGTTGCAGACCAATTTGCTGTTGGCTGAGGCAATCGGAAAACTGGGTGCGAGTTTCATGGCAATTCATGAAGCAGCGTACGCGCAACAGTCAATTGTGAGCTCGCTATCTGCCGGCTCAGTCCTGTCTCCCGAAATTACCCAAAAACTCGAAATCGCCCAAAGCGAGATAGGCCGGCACGTCAATTCAGCGGTTACCGGCCTGCAGTTCCAGGACATGACCAGCCAACTGATTGGCCGGGTCATCAAGCGTATAAATGGATTGCGCGATGTTCTGGCGGCGCTTGATTCGCATAGCGCGGGAATGCTGCAGGAAAGCGACCTCGAAGAAATGATCGAGTTGTTAAACGGCATAAACAAGGCGCTCGAAGATCAGGGTGTCAAGCTCGAACGCGAATTGTCTAAGGCCGTTAGCCAAACTCACATGGAAAGTGGCGACATTGAGCTGTTCTGATGATTGACATGCACAAAGGTGGGCGGACATCCAGTCCGGGAACGAGAAAACAGCGGGAGCAACGATGGCAAAATCAATACTAGCAGTGGATGACTCGGGTTCTTTGCGCCAGATGGTGGTCTTCAGCTTGAGAGCGGCAGGCTACCAGGTCACTGAGGCGGTAGACGGACAGGACGGTCTGGACAAGGCCAAGGGCCAGGCATTCGATCTGGTTCTGACGGATCAGAATATGCCGCGCATGGATGGGTTGACGTTGATCAGGTCGCTGCGCGCGATTGCAAATTATCAGCGTGTGCCGATTCTGATGCTGACCACCGAGTCCGGTGACGATATGAAAGCAAAAGGCCGTGCTGCCGGCGCCAATGGATGGCTAGTCAAGCCTTTCGATCCGCAGCGGCTTACCGAAGTGGTGAAGAAAGTCATCGGCTAGTGCAGCGTCAGGCACAGCGGAAAGTCATGTAAAGCGGAAACGACGGAGTGTAATAATGACCATCGATATGAGCCAGTTCTTCCAGGTGTTTTTCGACGAGACGGAAGAACTCCTCTCGGAAATGGAAAAACTGCTTCTGGCTGTCGACGTATCGGGGCCGGACATTGAGGATCTCAACGCAATTTTCAGGGCGGCGCATTCCATCAAAGGCGGCGCGTCCACATTTGGCCTGACCGATTTGACGGAAGTGACGCACGTGCTGGAGTCGCTGCTGGACCGAATCCGCAAGAGGGAAGTGGTTCTCACGGCGGAGCATGTCGATGCCTTTCTGGTCGCCAAGGATATTTTAAAGACCCAATTGGATGGACATCGTCTTCAGACGCCGGTCGACCAGGAAGCCGTCGCGGATGTTCGCATGATGCTGCAGTCGCTTTCGCAAGATGCCATCCCGGTTGCACTGCCTGCTGCTTCGCTTGATACCAATTCCGAGCCATCCCATGCGTTGTCCGACGGCCCCGCACGGCACTGCTTCCGGATTGAATTGCCTGAACTGCCGATGCGGGATGTCGAGGCATTGGCAGCGGAATTGGGTTTGCTGGGCAAGATCGACAAGGCAGCGCTCGATGAAAAGCACTTCGTCTTTACCTTGGCCACCAATGAAACGGCGGATGACATCATTGCCATTTGCTCGTTCATCATGAATCCAGACGATCTGAACATTACGGAGCAGGCTGTGCCGGCAGCGCCATTGAACGGCAAGGCGGCATCGACGGCGACCGAAGATGAGCTGGGTTACGGCTTCTTCGAACCGCTGGAAAATTTTTCAACTGCGCCGCCGGCGGATGCGCCTGATGTGCAGCAAGCCGTCTCGACGGCAGGGGCGGGCGCACCCGAGGCGGGCGACAAGAAATCCACCGTCAAGCGCGACACCGACAAAGCGGCGGCCACTCAGGAATCTTCTTCCATCCGTGTCGGAATCGAAAAGGTCGATCAACTGATTAATCTGGTCGGCGAATTGGTGATTACGCAGGCGATGATCGAGCAGCGCACCGATTCGCTCGACCCCATGCTGCATGAGCGCCTGCTCAATAGCGTGAGCCAGTTGACGCGTAATACGCGCGATCTGCAAGAAGCGGTCATGTCGATTCGCATGATGCCGATGGATTATGTATTTTCCCGTTTCCCTCGCATGGTGCGCGACCTGGCGGGCAAGTTGGGCAAGAAAGTGGATTTCATCACGCATGGCGCCGCGACCGAACTCGACAAGGGCTTGATCGAGCGCATCGTCGATCCGTTGACGCATCTGGTGCGCAACAGTATCGATCACGGTATTGAACTGCCGGCCGTGCGCGCGGCTGCCGGCAAAAGCGAAATCGGCAAGCTGTCATTGTCGGCTGCTCACCATGGCGGCAACATTGTCATCGAAGTCAGTGATGACGGCGGCGGCCTGAATCGTGAAAAAATTCTTTCGAAAGCCAAACAGCAAAACCTGAGCGTATCTGATGCGATGTCCGATGCGGACGTCTGGCAATTGATCTTTGCGCCTGGTTTTTCGACGGCGGAAACAGTGACCGATGTTTCCGGGCGCGGTGTCGGCATGGACGTTGTCAAACGCAATATTACCGCGATGGGAGGTGTTGTCGATATTCGTTCAGGCAAAGGTTTCGGCACCACCATTTCGATCTCTTTGCCATTGACGCTCGCCATTCTGGACGGCATGTCGATTAGAGTCGGCGAAGAGATTTATATTCTGCCGCTGGGCTATGTCATTGAATCGCTGAAGCCGGCACCTGTCGACGTCAAGGAAATCAGCGGGCAGGGACGGGTCGTGAAAGTGCGTGGCGAATATTTGCCTTTGATTCCGTTGTATCAGATGTTTGGTATTGAATCGACTTTTATCGATCCATGCGAGGGCATCGTGGTGATTCTCGAATCCGATGGCCGAAAGGCGGCGCTGTTTGTCGATGACCTGGTAGGTCAGCAGCAGGTGGTGGTGAAAAATCTTGAATCGAATTATCGCAAGGTCGCCGGAATTTCCGGCGCAACCATTTTGGGAGATGGCGGCGTCTCTCTGATCATCGATGTCGCGGCTCTCTTGCGCTCCAGCCGCCAACTGAATGACGAATCCATTTATTCCTGAAAAGTGCAACGCCATGATGACCGAAGCCGCATGACGGTGACGGAATCGATGCGTGGGGATCCTGCGATCGTCATGAAAAAGAGGGATGAAGTAGGCAAGCGTACCGAAGCGGTGAACAAGCAATGGGACGTCTATGCTGTGACGCAAACTTTTTGTTGCGAAACTATTTTCAACGGCACATAGAGTCGATGCCTATAATTACTGTACTTTTGTTCGATTGGATCGACATCCGGGGAATATGAGATACAACATAACAAGTTCGAAGCCACAAGGGAGGCAGTATGAATCTGCGTAGCTTACGCATTGGAGCGCGGTTGGGAATCGGCTTTGGCATTATCCTGGCTATTCTCATTATGGTCCTGGTGGCCAGCAACGCAATTAACGCTCACAATCGGGATAAATTGATCGCAGGTCTGGGGGCAGCCAATACCAAAGTGCTGCTGGCCACGAAAATGAAGGGCTCGCTGCTGGAAGGCGGTGTTTCCATGCGCAATATCGGCATCCAGTCCGATGTGAGCGCCATGCAGAAAGAAGAAGCCAAAGTCAAGGCAAAGCAAAAAGAATACGCCGAAGCGCGCGACAAGCTGGTGGCTTTCGGGTTGACTGATGCCGAGAGCAGGATAGTCGCAGATATCACAAAATTGGATAAAGAAATTGAAGCGCCATTCAAGGAGGCGATCAGTCAGGCGCTTGCCTTCAATAGTGAGGGCGCGGCGAAAGTCATTGCTTCCCGGATCGACCCACTCAACCAGCAAGCGCTGGTTGAAATCGACAAACTGGTCGATGGGCAACAAGCAGCCGCACGTCAGGTGCTCGATGATGTCGTGGTTGAAGCGCAAAAGGTCATGTATCTGTTCATTTTGATTGGTGTCGTCACCTTGGCAATCGGTGGCGCCGTCTCCTGGATGCTAACGCATAGCATCACGAATCCGTTGCAGGACGCAGTCACGATAGCAAGAAGAGTGGCGTCGGGTGAACTGACTTCACAGGTCAGCGTGACAGGGCGAGACGAAATCAGTCAGCTCCTCGGTGCGCTGAAAGACATGAACGATAGCTTGCTCAAGATTGTCAGCGAAGTGCGCACGGGTACCGAAACGATCACGGTGGCGTCGCAAGAGATCGCGTCGGGCAATGCGGACCTGTCGTCGCGCACCGAATCGCAGGCCAGCTCGCTGGAAGAGACCGCGTCGTCGATGGAGGAATTGACCACCACGGTCAAGCAGAATGCCGACAATGCGCGGCAAGCCAACCAGCTGGTGGTGTCGGCGTCGGACTTCGCGGTGAAAGGCGGTCAGGTGGTCGGCCAGGTGGTCGACACGATGAGCTCGATCAAGGAAAGCTCGCGCAAGATCGTCGACATCATCGGCGTCATCGACGGCATCGCGTTCCAGACCAACATCCTGGCCCTGAATGCGGCGGTGGAGGCGGCGCGTGCCGGCGAGCAGGGGCGGGGCTTTGCGGTGGTGGCGGCGGAGGTGCGCAACCTGGCGCAGCGCTCGGCCGGCGCGGCCAAAGAGATCAAGTCGCTGATCGGGGATTCGGTGGAGAAGGTCGATGCGGGCGGCAGGCTGGTCGACGAGGCGGGCAAGACGATGGACGAGATCGTGACGTCGGTCAAGCATGTGGCCGATATCATGAGCGAGATCACGGCGGCGAGCCAGGAGCAGAGTTCGGGGATCGAGGAGGTGAACCAGGCGATTGCGCAGATGGACGAGATGACGCAGCAGAATGCGGCGCTGGTGGAGCAGGCGGCGGCGACAGCGGAAAGCATGCAGGACCAGGCAGCCAATCTCGGAAAGGCGGTATCGCTGTTCAAGCTGGCGGCAGGCGTGCACGCGTTGCCGGTGGCGCAGCCGCGTGTGGCCATGCCTGAGATGCGGCCACCGGCGGCGAAACCGGTATTGCGCTCGAACGCGATGGTGACCAGGAAGGCGCCGGCAACGGTGGCGAAGCCGAAGAGCGCGGCTGCGGCCGGCAATGGCGATGATTGGGAAGAATTCTAAGAGATGAAATGAGGCTGCTTCAGCGCAAATCGTTTCGCGGATTGCTATTGGCAATGCTGTCGACCGAGGCGGGATTTCCCGAAAACGAATCCGCAGAAGCAACGCACCCGGTTCGATTCTTTTACGGACCGGGCTTTGCTGATGCTGCAGGCCGGCATTGGGGCGGATATCGTGTTGGCTATCGGCCAATTGTGTCAACGAGAGAAGAGTGAGCTCCGGGATGAAACCAGTGGCGCAGAATAAGCTGGATGCGATTAAAGAGTTCGAGTTTACAGCCCGGGATTTTGAACGGGTGCGTGCATTGATCTACCAACGTGCGGGAATCGCGCTGGCGGAGAGCAAGCAGGAGATGGTATACAGCCGCCTTGCGCGCCGCTTGCGGGCAACCGGAATCGTGTCTTTCGAAAAATATCTCAACGATTTGGAAGACGGGAAGGGCGATGAGGAATGGGAGGCATTCACTAATGCGCTGACTACCAATCTGACATCATTTTTTCGGGAATCGCACCATTTTCCGATTCTGGCCGAGCATGCCAAAAGCATAAAAACTCCGCTGGAAATATGGTGTTCCGCAAGCTCCACCGGTGAAGAGCCCTATTCAATTGCAATGACCTTGTGCGAGGCATTCGGGACGCTTAATCCGCCTGCCACTATCATCGCGACCGATATCGATACCAATGTGCTTAACACCGGAGCAAATGGCGTGTATGCGATCGACAGGCTGGATAAGTTGTCGCCGGAACGCGCCAAAAAGTTTTTCTTGAAGGGCAAGGGAGAGCAGGATGGACTTGTGCGGGTGCGGTCGGAATTGCGGCAGATGATCACATTCAAGCAACTTAATTTGCTGGCGAATAGCTGGCCGATCTCCGGCCCGTTCGATGTCATTTTTTGTCGCAATGTGATGATTTATTTCGATAAGCCGACCCAAGGAAAAATCCTGGACCGATTTGCGCCTTTGATGAAGCCGAATGGCTTGTTGTTCGCCGGCCACTCCGAAAACTTTCTGTATGTATCCGATGCATTCAAACTGCGGGGTAAGACAGTGTATGAACTCAATCATCACGGAGCGGAAGATTCTCGCACCACTTCACCGGGCAAGAGGCATAAGCCATGAGTCAGGTACTTGAAGAGCATTTCGCCACGAATGTCTATTACGACCGGACGTTCGATCGGGACGCTGCGAAGATACTTCCGGGGGAATACTACTTTACCGGTAAAGACATGCTGATTGTGACGGTGCTCGGATCATGCGTGGCAGCGTGCATCCGCGATCGTGTTACCGGCGTCGGCGGAATGAATCATTTCATGCTGCCGGATGGCGGCGGCGATGCCGATAGTCCGGTATCGGCATCGATGCGTTATGGTACCTATGCGATGGAGGTGCTCATCAATGACCTTCTCAAGGCTGGCGCCAAGCGGGAAAACCTGGAAGCAAAGGTATTTGGCGGTGGCAACGTGTTAAGGGGATTTATCGCCATTAATGTCGGCGAACGCAATGCCCAGTTCGTACGCGATTATCTGCGCGCTGAAAATATTCGAATAATGGCCGAGGATCTCAACGATATCCATCCGCGCAAGGTTTACTTTTTTCCGCGAACCGGTAAAGTTCTAGTGAAGAAGCTGAAGCAACTGAATAACAACACGCTGGTCAATCGGGAGCAGGACTATGCTAGCCGTCTACAGACGAGCAAAGTGAGCGGCGACGTCGAACTCTTCTAGCCGCTCAACGTCAATGCATGGCGAAATACCCAGAAAGTGCGCATCATGAAAATTAAAGTTTTGATCGTGGACGATTCGGCGCTGATTCGCAGTGTCATGAGCGAAATCATCGGCAGCCAGAAGGACATGGAAGTGGTCGGCACTGCGCCTGATCCGATTGTTGCACGTGACTTGATCAAGCAGACCAACCCAGATGTGCTTACGCTCGACGTGGAAATGCCGAGAATGGACGGCCTGGATTTTCTCGAAAAGCTCATGCGGCTGCGCCCCATGCCAGTTGTCATGGTGTCCTCGCTGACGGAGCGCGGAGCGGAAATCACGCTGCGCGCACTGGAATTGGGCGCCGTGGATTTCGTGGCGAAACCGAAGCTGTCGATTCAGAGCGGCATGCTCGAATACGCTGATCAGATCGCAGACAAGGTGCGCGCCGCATCGCGGGCCAAGATCAAGCAGCGCCAAGTGACGGCGAACGACCCAGCCAAGGCCGCCGCCGATGGCGCTCTGCCGCAAATCCGCAACCCGTTCACCAGCAGTGAAAAGCTGATCATCATTGGCGCGTCTACCGGCGGCACGGAAGCGATCAAGGATTTCCTGATGCAGATGCCCTCGGATTGCCCCGGTATTATGATTACCCAGCATATGCCGGAGGGGTTCACCCGCTCGTTTGCCAATCGGCTCGACACCTTATGCAAGATAACGGTCAAGGAAGCGGTCGGCGGAGAGCGCGTACTGCCAGGACACGCCTATATTGCACCGGGCCATTCACATCTGCTGTTGGCGCGAAGCGGTGCGAACTACGTGGCGCAACTCGACCAGGGACCGCCAGTCAATCGTCATCGGCCATCGGTTGATGTGCTGTTTAACTCCGCGGCAGCGTATGCCGGCAAGAACGCGGTAGGTGTTATTTTGACGGGTATGGGCAAGGATGGCGCGCTCGGCATGCTCGAAATGAAAAAGGCCGGTGCTTATAATTTTGCGCAGGACGAAGCCAGTTGCGTCGTGTTTGGCATGCCGCGCGAAGCGATCGCGGTCGGCGCTACGCATGAGGTCGGTTCGCTTCGCGCACTTCCCGCGATGGTTCTGGATTATCTCGCGGCCCATAGCAGTCGTGCATTGCGTGTGTAAAAAGCAGCCCCTTTTGTGTGAATAAACCGGCGAACAGGGAGGCAATACGCAAAGGTTTCAATGCTTATTCAGGCGACCGACCGGGCCGCTCGCTAAATGACGACGAAATGCGGAATAATCATGTATTTTCATGTCCCATTGCGCTAAGCTCGATGAGTTCTTGGATGCCTCATGGTGTGGGACCATATTCAATTATTAGAAAAGGCGGAGCCTGAAGTGACAAACGATATCACGCACCCGGCGGACGCTTCCAGCGGGTCCGGCAAGCCAGACACTGCACCTGATCAGCATGAAGAAATGTTGGTGCGTGTCGGGCAGATGACACGGAGCCTGCATGAAAACCTGCGCGGCCTCGGCTTCGATAGGTTGATCGAAAAAGCGGCGAACGATATTCCGAACGCACGAGATCGGCTGGACTATGTCGCAAAGATGACGGAACAAGCAGCGCAGCGGGTATTGAACGCGACCGATGAAGCTGGTCCGCTACTAAACAAGATTGATTCCGGCGCAGGCGGTATTGCCGCCGATTGGCAGGCTGTCATGGACGCGCCTTTTTCGGAAGAGGGATACCGCGCGATGGCCGAGCGGACACTCGGATACCTGGGCGAGACGCGCAGCGCGGCGGAGGCGGCCAAGCAGCATCTGATGGATATCATGATGGCACAGGATTTTCAGGATCTCACCGGCCAGGTCATCAAAAGAATAACGGAACTGACGCACGGGCTGGAGCAGCAGCTGGTGCAACTGCTGATCGATTATGCGCCGACCGTAGCCCGGCGTGAGGAGGATAGTGGATTGCTTAACGGTCCGCAGATTAATCCCGTCGGCAATCCCGATGCGTTATCGAATCAAGACCAGGTAGACGATTTTTTGGACAGCCTTGGTTTTTGACCATTGCATATTGATTCGGTGATTTTCATCGTCTTCATCAACTAATTAATCAGCGCCCATGGATGATGTGAATTTTATTGCAAGAGAACCATTGCTTAATCGGAAAGGAGAAGTTCTTGGCTATGAACTTACCTGGCAACAGAATCGAACCGATGCGGGAATGGTTGGGGAAAACGACGCAAATTCATTGATCGCCGCGATCGCCGAGCAGCGCCATGATACGAATGCGGCATGGCAGCTTGGCGATAATGTGCTGTTCCTGAATGCCGCTTGTGCATCATTGTCGCCTGAAGTCATTCGTGTCTTGTCTCCTAAAAATACGGTATTCAGGTTGCGTTCGGCAGACTTCGCTGATCCCGACACGCTTGCGGCAGTCAAGGCATTGCGTGCGCAGGGATTTGGCATTTCCCTTGCGGATGCGGACCTGACTGCGTCGGACAAATCGCTGCTGGCATTTGTTACGCACATCGAAGTCCGTTTTGACGCTGCCGATTTTGTGACGCAATTACACTTGTATAAAACGCTGCAGCAATCCTCTCTCCGTATGGTGGCGCGCGAGGTAGGCAGCTGGCAAAATTTTGATTTTTGCGCATCGATGGGGCTCGATATATTCATCGGCAACCTTTATCTGGAGCCGTGGCCAGGCAACACATCCAAAGGCTTGAATCCGGCGCAAACCATGATCTTGCAACTGATGCAGCTGGTTCGGCAAAATGCCGATGTACGGCAATTGGAGGACCTTCTGCGACACGATGCCGCGCTGTCATACCAGTTGCTGCTCCATATCAATAGGGTAGGTTTTGGCCTTGGTACGGAAATCCAATCGCTGCGTCATGCGGTGACCATGCTGGGCTATTCCCCGTTGTACCGCTGGCTTTCACTGTTGCTGCCCAAGGCCGGCAACACCAGTTATTCGCCGGCATTGATGCAGACTGCCGTCATTCGCGGCCGCTTCACGGAACTTCTCAGTCGTGGTTTTTTGCGAAAAAGCGAAGCGGAAAATCTGTTCGTGGTCGGCATGTTTTCGTTGCTGGACCGGCTGCTCGGGATCCCGATGGAAGAGGTGCTGGAGAATACCCATCTGTCGGATACTGTTTCGCAGGCGTTGTTGTCGCGGAGCGGCGTTTATGGCCCATTCCTGGCGTTGGCAGAAACCTGTGAATTGCGTGATGGGCGTGCCGGCGAGTTGGCGGATGCGCTTTTCATCGATACATGCCAGGTGAACGAGGCCCATTTATCCGCGCTCGCATGGGCGCAAAATTTGAAATTTTAGTTTGCTTCGCAAGACGATAAATCATGATGGGATACCGTAATAAATTCCTGCGGAATGCCGTTATCTAAACAGGTCGTCAAAAGTCTTTTGTATTGAACGGCAAATGCCCGAATCGGCAGATGCTATTCACACGATTACCTTGGTATCCCCCCTCTGATATCGTCATTGCCGGGTGGATTGGCCGGGTATAATAATTGATTCGGGATTTGAGTTGGTGTACCCGTAGCGACGGCGGGTGTGCTGTATTGGTAACTACTGTCTGGAGTAATCATGGTCGATAAAAACATCAAAATTCTGGTTGTGGACGACTTCTCGACCATGCGCCGGATTGTACGCAATCTGCTCAAGGAACTGGACTTCGTCAATGTCGACGAAGCTGAGGATGGTCTTATGGGGTTGGAAAAACTGAAAAGCGGTAATTTCGGTTTTGTCGTGTCCGACTGGAATATGCCGAACATGGATGGTCTGACCATGCTGCAGTCGATTCGTGCCGACCCGTCATTGGCAAAATTGCCGGTACTGATGGTGACTGCGGAATCCAAAAAGGAAAACATCATTGCTGCAGCCCAGGCGGGCGCCAACGGGTATGTTGTCAAGCCTTTTACGGCCGCCACACTGGAAGAAAAGATTAACAAAATCTTTGAGAAAATCGAGAAAGAAGGCACTTGATATGGCACAGCAAGTGCCGTCAACACCAACCGCCGGCACCTATCCGAGCCATTGATAGTCATTCGGTCATTTGGCGCGCATGTTGCGACCTCACATGATGGACCTGGGACTGGATCGGGAAATCGTCAAGGTTGCGGAGATCATCCCGGATGCGCGGGGGCCATTGAGCCAGGTTGCCGGGGTGTTCGAACGGGCTGGCGAAAAGGCGCTCAATGCGATTGATGTGGCGCAGCTAATTTAATGCCGGGCGCGGATAGGGCTCATCGTTGTTCATTTCCTGTTGCACGTCCGGCAGCAAGTTGGGCCGGGCGGTAAAGCCGGTCGACTGCATTAACGCAACTGAGCCTGCATCGCGGGCGGGGTATCACATGCTCCCGCTTCGCCGATTGCCAAAGGAGCAGCTCAATCCCCATCTTGTTTGGCCGATCACTCCATTGTCGCTGGATTAATAATCCTGTGTGATGGGAGCGCTGTTCGCTCCTTGTAGTGCGGAGTCAGCATGGCGGAAGAAAGCGATCTCGAAAAAACCGAAGCCGCCTCCCCCAGACGCCTGGAAAAGGCGCGGGAAGAAGGGCAGGTTGCGCGGTCACGTGAATTAACCACGTTTGTGTTATTGGCCACCGGTATTGGTGGACTGTGGCTGACGGCGACTCCGATGACTGAGCAGATCGGTCGTGCATTGCGGAGCGGATTGCGATTCGAGCGTGCCTCCGCATTCGATGCTGGGCACATGATGACGCAGGCCGGTACGGTAAGCGTGGAAGCGCTGACAGCGCTATTGCCTTTACTTGGCATGATGATGCTGGCGGCATTGGTAGCGCCGTTGATGCTGGGCGGCTGGCTGTTTTCAACGCAGTCGTTGGCGCCTAAATTTTCCAAGCTGGATCCGGTGGCCGGCATCGGCCGGATG
>CAMLDH010000068.1 GCA_946478765.1 uncultured Oxalobacteraceae bacterium
TGGCGCAACGCGCGGGCCGCCTGCCGGACGTCGTCCGGCGCGGCATCGCCGATGCGCTTGATCAGCTCGGGCAGCGGCATGGTGCTGATCAGATGTTCATAATGGAAGCGCCGGCCATCCGCCAGCGCCACCAGATGTTCGCGCGGCGACACGCTCACCACGTCGGCATTCAATTCGATCGTGCCCTTGATATGCGGCAGGAAGCCGGACATCAGCGCCTGAAAGCCGCCGCGCACCGGATAGCCGAAGCGCGCATTCGGGCCCATCGGCTTGCCGGCCGGCTCCAGCGCGCCTTCGATGATTTCTTCCAGGTCCGGCAGCGGCACGCGCCCGCCAAGCCAGGATGTTTCCATCTCGGCCAGCGGCACGGTCCATAGTTTCCGGTTGTAGGGAATGGCAAAGTGTTTGGCGATGCCCGTGCCCCACGTCTTGTAAATGAATTCTTCGAAATTCGCGGGCGGGCGCTGGTCGAGCGAAACGAACGGCGCCGACGACAGTCTGGAGGGCGGAATGGCGACGCTGCCGTCGGCGCAGCAATCGGCATCCTGGGCCGCTGCGCTGGAATCCTCGTTCACGTCGCCCTGCACGGTCCGCACATTGGCTGCATCGCATTTCACATCCGGCCTTTTCAGATTGCCATAGCGCGCCTCCACCGCACCGATAATGCACTCCTTGATGACGTCCGGCGGCAAGCCATGCAGCGCCCCCTGAAAGGGATAGCGGGTATAGACCCGCTTGCTGTACACCCACGCTTCGCGATTTTGCCAATGCAGATTGTCGCCCAACAGCGTTTGATACAACTTCAGCACATACGGATCGTTGGAAAACATGATATGGCCCGCATGATCGAAGGTGAATCCCTGCTCTTCAATCGAGCGGCACCAGCCGCCGACACTCGCGTTCTTGTCGACCACAAGCGTCTCTTCATCGAGATGATAGGCGGCACTGAGACCGGTCGGTCCGGCGCCGATAATCGCGCATTTCACATGACGCAGGGCGGCCGGCGTGCGCAACGGGTTGACGCTTGCGTTTAGGTCGGCGGATTCCGCCGCTTCACGATCCCCCTTGCGGTCCCTCTTGATCTCTTTCACCGGCGCCGCTTCCAGCAACGCGTGCATTTTCTGCGCAGTGGATTCCCATGAAGTCGATGCAACGATCCTGCGCATCGCGGCCGCTTTTTCCAACTGCGCGTCCGGCGGCGCCAGCAGCGCCTGCTCGCACGCCGCGATGAATGACGGGGCGTCGGCGGCAATGCGGACGACTTCGCCATACAAGTCCACCACGTCGGCAATCGGGGTACTGACCACCGGCAGTTCCGCCGCCATGTATTCCAGCGTCTTGGTTGGACTGATGAAGCGGGTCGACTCGTTCAATGCGAACGGCAGCAGGCATACGTCCCAGCCGGCCAGGAAATGCGGCAGCGCCTGGTACGGCTGCTGTCCCAGATAGTGGATATTGGCGCGCCGCGGCAGTGACGCCGGGTCGACTTTCAGGATCGGCCCGACCAGCACGATCTGCCACTGCGCATGCGCGTCCGCCACCTGTGCCAGCAATGCGGTATCGAAGCGTTCATCGATCACGCCATAGTAGCCGAGCCGCGGACCGGGAATGTTGCGGTGCGCCGGATGCGAGTTGGAGCGGTCCAGCGCCTGCGTGAAATGCACCACGTCCACGCTGCTGGGAAAGCAATGCACATTCGGATGCCGGTCGGACTTGGCGCGATACAGACTGGGACCGCCGGTAAACACAATGTCGGCCAGTTTCAATACCGCGTTTTCACGCTGCAGCAATTGTTTCGGCGCATTCTTGAATGCTGCCAGCTCATCCATGCAATCGTACACCACCAGACGCGGGTGCAATTCCTGCAGCAGCGGCAGCGCCATCGGCGTATAGAACCACGCGATATGGTTGGCATGATCGGCGATCAGCTGGCGCACCAATTTGCGCAACTGCGGCAACTGGTCGTCATGGAATCCGCTCATGCCGATCGGGGTATGCGGTTGGTACACGTGCACGTTGGGCGCCGGCGACGATATCTTGAAGAAGCTTTCGCCCTCGTGCCACACCGGTTCTTCAATGAAGATGACTTGATAGTAGTCGGCCAGATGCGACAACAGATGCTGTGGCCGCTGATAGACGAAGTCCCACCGGAGGTGCGAAAAAACAATAATTGCTGGCATGCGATCTCCTTGCCGCCGTAATGGCGCATTGATTGGACAATGGTGTCCGGTGATGCGCTGCGCCTGGCGCAACGCATAGGCATAAGGCTCCGACAGGACGCGCTGAAATTTCTCCGCGCCCTCGGTCTCGACCTCCCATAAGCCGCTGCGATGCCAATGATCGGCATCATCCCAATCGGGCCGGTCTATGATCGGATAGAGACAAATTCCGTGCAGCGCGACATGGTTGTTGCGGGCGCTCGCGGTGTCGCGCGCCACATCCTTGATCCATGCGCCGCGCCCGCTGCCGACGTGACTGGTCTCGGAAAGAAGAAGCGGCCGTTGGTAGCGTCGTTGAACCGCGTGCAACAGACGCTGCAAGGGCACGCGCCGCGCACTGGCCAGGTGCCACCACAATCGCTCGTCGGTATCGAATTCCCATTGATTGCTGTGGTAATAGTTGACGCCGATCAGGTCGAGGTAACGCGGCGCACCGCCCAGCGCCGGTTCGGTCCGGCCGCACAACATGTCCCAGGCCTCGAATTGCGCGTGTGTGCAGCAGGCGGCAGCGTCGCGCAAATCGGGACGATGGGCGGGCGCCACGACATGAATGACCGGATCGCAATGCAGAATGCGCGCACGCGGATCGGCCTCCCATATGGCATCGCAGCCCGCGATGGTCGCGCGCACCAGTTGCCGTTTCACTTCCCGCGCATCGGCATAGCCGCGCCGTTGTCCGTTGCCGAAAATATTTGCACAGAGACCCCACGTCAGAAAGGAAATCTCGTTCATCGGCGAATAAATCGTGACGCCCTCGGAAAGCGGGGCGAGATAGCGCGCCGCTGCACGGCAAAAACAGGCGAAGCGTTCCACAAATTCCGGCGCGTCGACGTGAACATCGCCAGGCCACCCGTAATGGCACAGCGTCCAGATAATCTGCAAGCCGAGCGTGCGCGCAGCCTCGATACGCGGCTCGATCGACGAAAAATCAAATCGCCCCTGCGTTTCCGTCAAACGCCAGCCAATGCTTTCGCGCACGGTCCGAATGCCGAATTGGTCGAGCAAACGGTAGTCATCGTAAGCGCGCTCTGCGTGCCGTGTGGAGTGATTCAGCGACAGCGGTTTGTCCGCCTGATTGATATGGTCCGCGCCTTCATAGCCGGCCATCCAATAGGAGAGGAAGGGGTCAGCTGGTGCAGGCAAGATCATTTCTTTCGTGTCAGTAAATGATTGATCTGATTGATCTCATGGACGCGAGCCTGCCACATCACTATTGCATCTGATAACCGGTTCGCGCCGATTTTCACGGAAAGCAGATGGATTGCGCCAAGCAGTGTGAATGCATCTCACGCTTGTGCTCGATACTGGCCCTCCTTTGATCGACATACGATCATGCTTCTTCCTCGATCAGCACGCACTCTTTAGGCAAGAGACATGCCCATCGGGCGGCAATCCACTTGGCGGCATGGATACGCATCCGTCGCGATTTTCCTGACGTAAGATTTACAGCGTGGGGTAAAAGCTACATAAGAAAATCCGCTGCATGCAGTGCCGGCGCACGGCAAACAGGCAAGGTCGCGATACTCGGTACGCTTTCTGCTTATGAAACTGAACCTTACTGGTCGCCATCGTTACCAGAACAGGTATGGCAGAGCCATTAAATCTGACAACGTTGCATGGCGCATTGTTTCCGCGCGCATGCGCAGATTAACTGCTCGTTGATATCGCTTAAGACCGGACGGCCGTTTTCAGATCAACTAAGGGTTGGCATGCATATGTATCCGTTATGCATCCATGTATGCCCAACCGTTGAGACCACGAACAGAAAGAACATGACCATGACGCAGATACGTAAAGCAGTTTTCCCGGTAGCCGGTCTCGGCACACGCTTCCTGCCCGCAACTAAAGCCTCGCCCAAAGAAATGCTGCCGGTGGTGGATAAGCCCTTGATCCAGTACGCGGTCGAAGAAGCGGCGGCGGCCGGCATTACCGAAATGATTTTTGTCACCGGCCGCGGCAAGCAGGCAATCGAAGACCACTTCGACAAAGCGTATGAACTGGAAGCCGAACTGGCAGCGCATGGCAAGGTCAAGCTGCTGACCGAAATCCGCGGTTTGCTCCCGAAAAACCTGCATTATTCGTATGTGCGCCAAAGCGAAGCGCTCGGTCTCGGCCACGCGGTGTTATGCGCCAAGCCCTTGGTAGGCGACGAGCCGTTCGCGGTGTTGCTGGCGGATGATTTGATCGATGCCGACATCCCGGTCATGCAGCAGATGATGGCACTCTTTGCACAGCATGGCCGCTCTGTCATCGGCGTGCAGAATGTTCCGCTGGAGCAGGCCGACCAGTACGGCATCATCCGTCCTCAACCGCTCGGCGTGCATATTCACCGGATAGAAAACATCGTGGAAAAGCCGGCGCCGCGGAATGCGCCATCGACCCTTGGGGTGGTGGGACGCTACCTGTTCACGCCCGATATTTTCGATTTCCTGGAAACGACACATGCGGGCGCCGGCGGCGAAATCCAGTTGACCGATGCCATTGCGGCCATGCTGAAGACGACGCCTGTGCTGGCGTATGAATTCAAGGGCACACGCTACGATTGCGGCTCGAAACTGGGCTATCTCAAAGCGGCAGTGTCCTATGCATTGAAACATCCCGCAATCGCTGAAGAATTTGCCGACTTCATCGGCAAGCTGCAGGGAATGGCTGTGACGCAGCGGATACGTTCTTGATGCCAGATCATGCCGGTGACTGACAGCAAGAATGGAAAGAAAACGTTTCGAGGACAGGAAAGAAGGATGCGCCTCGGCACCGATACCGTACCCATTCTGATCGCACAATGCGACAAGGATTATCGCTTGCGCTTCGTCAACAAGGCCTATGTCGAGCGTTTCGGATTTGCACCGGAGGATGCGATAGGTCAACGCATTCCGGATTTGATAGGAGAAGAAACGTTTGCATTGTTCCGTCAATACATCGACGCCGCGCTCGCCGGCAAGGCGCAGGAGCACGAAGTCAAATTGCCCACGCGCGACATCGGCGAGCGCTATATCCACATGATGTATGTACCCGAATGCGATGAAAGCGGACAGGTACGCGGCCTGGTCGCGGCCTTCAGCGACACGACCCGGTTGCGCCGCACGGAAGACCAGCTGTATCGGCGTGAACTGGAATTCAAGACACTGGTTGAAAATTCGCCCGATGTCATTTCCCGCATCGACCGCAACATGCGTCATCTCTATGTCAATCCAGCCATCGAAGCGGCATTCGGATTGAAAGCCGCTGCTTACCTGGGCAAGACCAAGGCGGAACTGGGTTTGCCGGCGGAGATGGTGCAGACGTGGGATGCCGCGGCACACGCCGCTTTCGAGGCCGGCGGCGAACAGCAATTCGAGCACGATCTCGCACTGGGCGGCAAAATGCGGCATTTTTCGACCCGCGTGATCCCGGAACCGGACCGAGACGGCAACATCGATTCTCTCTTGTGCATTACCTACGATGTGACCGAACGCGCCCTGATGGAAAAGGAACGCGACGACCTGTTGACGCGCGAGCGCACTGCGCGCATCCAGGCAGAAATGGCGGCGCGTGCGCGCGACGAATTCCTTGCGATCGTGTCGCATGAGTTGCGCGCGCCGCTCAACGGCATCCAGAGCTGGGCGCATGTGCTGGAAAATTACGTGCAGGACGCCACTGCCGCGCCGCTGGCGCAAAGAGCGCTCAACGGCATCAAGACCGGCGTGGCGCAACAAGTCCGCCTGATCGAGGATTTGCTCGACGTGACCCGCATGATGAGCGGGAAACTGCGGCTGGTGAAGCAACCGCTTGCGCTATTGCCGGTGGTTCAGGCCGCGGTGGAAAGCGTACGCGCGGCGGCAGCGGCAAAGCGCATCAGCATTACCGGCACCTACAAGATCACGAATGAACAGATCGAAGGCGACCCCGACCGCGTCCAGCAAATCGTCTGGAACCTGCTGTCGAACGCGGTCAAGTTCACGCCGGAAGACGGCAACATATGGCTGACCGCCGCACGCGTCGATGCCGGTGTGTGCATCACGATACGGGACGACGGCATCGGCATTTCAGCAGATTTTTTGCCGCACCTTTTCGATCGCTTCAGCCAGCAGGATACGTCCAGCACGCGCGGCCATAGCGGCCTGGGCCTGGGCCTGTTCCTGGTACGGTACCTGATCGATCTGCATGGCGGATCGGTCCATGTCGAGAGTCCCGGCAGCGGCAAAGGCACGACATTTTCAGTCTATCTGCCGGTGCGTACGCAACAGGATAAATATACACCGGCCACGCGGCCGGACGATGGCGGCGATATCCATCTCGCGCTGCCTTCGCTGAAGGGCCTGCGCATTCTGCTCATCGATGATCAGGAAGAAGCGCGTGATTCGCTCACTGTGGTGCTCACCACGTCGGGCGCCAGTGTGTTCGCGGCCGCATCGGCCAAGGAAGCGCTGGCATGGTTGCCGACCTTGACGGTGGGCGAAATGCCGGATGTGCTGATCTGCGACATCGCGATGCCGGGCGAAGACGGCTATGCGGTCTTGAGAAAGATTCGCGCATGGAAAACGGAAAGCGATTTCGCCCCTTTGCATCGTTTGCCTGCACTGGCATTGACCGCGTTTTCACAGCGCGAAGACCGGATACGCGCATTGACTGCCGGCTTTCAGATGCATGTGACCAAGCCGGTCGCGCCTGAGGAGCTGATTGTCGTGATTGCGACGATGGTGTCGCGCGGGTGAAGGTATGAAAGCAAGCGCGCCCACCTCCTTTCCCGCTTGATCGCAACACCAATCATTTTGCATCACTGCTTAAATCACATGCCGCCGGCGCCCAACGCATCGCTACTCCGCTGAAATGCGTCATCCCTTTCCTCGTCCTTCGCTTCCGCGCCATATTCTTCGAGACGATTGTAGAGCGTCTTCAAACTGATGCCGAGGATATCGGCTGCCCGCCTCTTGACGCCGCCGCATAACTCCAGCGTGGCAAATATCAGCTTGCGATCGACCTCGGCCAGCGAGGTGCCGACCGGGATCGCAAGCGTCAGACCGACCGGAGAATGGCTGGTCACCGCAGGCGCGAGCGCCGCCGCATCGATCGTCTGGTCGGACAGGATGAACGCGCGCTGCACGTAATTGCGCAATTCGCGGACATTGCCGGGCCAATGATAATTGGCCAGACAAGCCAGGCCATCCGGCGACAGCAGCTTGCCGGTGCCGTGCGCGGCGTTGAGCTCGTCCAGAAAATGCTGCGCCAGCAGTTCGACATCGGTGCCGCGATCGCGCAGCGGCGGAATGAGTAGCGGAAAGACATTCAGACGATGATACAGATCAAGCCGCAATTTTCCTTCCGCGATTGCATCCTCCGGATCGCGATTGCTGGCAGCGATTACGCGCACATCGGTTTCCAGCTCCTGATTCGACCCGATCCGCATGAAGGTGCCGGATTCCAGCACGCGCAACAGCTTGACCTGCAACTCGATCGGCATCTCGGTGATTTCATCGAGAAACAGCGTGCCGCCATTGGCGCGTTCGAAATAACCTTTATGCTGACGGTCCGCGCCGGTGAAGCTGCCTTTCTCGTGTCCGAAAATTTCGCTCTCGATCAATTGCGGCGATATGGCGCCGCAATTAACCGGCAGGAATGGCTGCTTTTGCCGCAGGCTCAGATCGTGGATGGTTTGTGCCGCCAACTCTTTGCCGGTGCCGCTCTCGCCAAGCAGCAAGACCGTGGCCTCGGTCGGCGCCACTCGGCCGATGTGGTTGTACAATTTTTGCATGACCGGCGCCGCGCCCAGCATCTGCCCAAAGTGCCCAAGACGGCACAGCTCACCGCGCAGTGCACCGATTTCCGCCTTCAGATCGACGGCGCGCGGCACGCGTGACAGCAAGGCCTTCAGGCGGCGAAAATTGATCGGCTTGGTCAGGTAATCGGCTGCGCCAAGACGCAAGGCGTCGATCGCCGTTTCGAGACTGGCATGGCCGGTGATGAGGATAATTTCGGTCGTGGCGCGCGCTTCGATATCCTTGAAAATATCCATCCCGTTGCCGTCCGGCAATTTGATATCAACCAGCACCACGTCCGGCCGGCGCTGCAGGATCTGAAGCTGCGCGTCATGAATACTGCCGGCTATGGCGGTGGTAAATCCTTCCGCCGCCGTAATTTCCACCAGCGCTTCCCGGGTATTCACATCGTCATCGACGATCAGTACATGTGGCATAAGAGACGATACCTCTGCTGACAAATAAAGAAAAACCAGCCCGACACAATACCGGCCCCGTGTCTGTCACAAGGAGCCATCGCTTTTATCGGCCCGGCCTACACCGCTAGAAGTTTGCCTCACTTAAATTTGCGGATTATGCCGAGTTGATCGGAGGCGAGTGCAAGGCGCAAAGCACAGTCAGGGCGGCCGGCGAACCGGGGTTCTCCTGACGCGCATTTGCAACGCCGCAATCGCCTTCGAGCAACCGGCAGAACCCGCAAATTTAAGTGCGGCGGACTACTAGAGTGTGATGCAGTCTTTTGACAATACGACACGCAGGCATGAAGAGCTGCTATCAAAAGACATTTGAACATCTGCTTAGACATCATTACTATGCGGCCCAGTCACCTTCGACATATGATCTGCGCCAACAAGCGCGAAAATAGACCGCAAATAGTAATGACAAGTTGAAACAATAGGCGCCGCGTATAAGCGCGCCCACCTCTCTAGGCGAGATTGAACAGTATTTGCATGCGCGTACCAACGCTGCTACGCGCTTTTTATCGACAACTTGTTTTGCACGCCTTTGACACCGTCCACATTGCGCGCAATATTCATTGCCCGATCGATTTGTTTCTGGTCGCGTACAAACCCGCTCAGCATGACCTCGCCCTTTTGCGTCTCGACAGAAATATCGGTGCTCTTAACCTCCGGATCAGCCAGCAGCGCGGCCTTCACCTTGGTGGTAATGACACTATCGGCGACAACGGCGCCGGCCTTGCCTGTTGCGCTGCTGCCCGATGTGCCGGCGCTCCCACCTGTTGCACCTGACGATTCTGAAGAACCGGTGGCGCCGGTCGCACCGGAAGATTTCGAGGATTCCGATGTGCCGGGCGTGGCCGCCGTGCCAGTGCCGGATGCCGTGCTGCCGGTAGTCCCAGTCCCTGTGCTACCCGTGGTTCCGGAAGACGACGTGGTCCCCGTTGCATTACTCGTGTCCGCGCCGGACGAGGCTTGGTTCGACTGTGATGCCGGGCGATTGCAGCCGGTAGCAAAGGCCGCCAGTAGCATCGTAACAAGCATGATCCTGTAAGTACTTGGTATGAGATTCATATGCCTATTCCTTTCCGTAACAATAGAAGCCATCGCATTCTCTGCGATAGCATCCTGGTACCGCTCATTCATTTCACAACTTTATGTGTTTGAGCGGCAATTGCAAAAACCCAGCTTACCTCGATGTTCCCGAACCGGAAGTGCCTGAACCGGAGGTGCCGCCCCCCGAACTGCCGCTACCAGTCGCTCCGGTACCCGAACTGCTCGATGTGTCGGCGCCAGTGCTGCCGGACGATTGTGCGCCGCCGGGAGATTGGCGGTTGCAGCCGCCGGTGAAAACGGCACTCAACAGAACAGCGGCAAGTGCAACTTTGGAAGTCTTTGATACGGTTTTCATCGATGATGCTCCTTCACATGACATAAAGACCGTCGCATTGCCGGCCATGAAATTTGCATGTCGTCGATTGACTTCATGCCCCCGCTTCTTGCTGCGTACAAATTCAATTCAATTACTTCGTTCCACTGCCGGATGTCGAGCTACCCGAAGTCGACGGCGTTGTGCCTGGCATACTGCTCGTGCCGGATGTGCCCGATGTATCGGCACCGGATGTGCCGGATGTGCCTGGTCCGGTCGTTGTGCTGCCGGCGGCGCCTCCTGTTGCGCCTGGCGTAGCGGGAGTGGTGCCGGTAGAGGGGCTAGGCGTACTACTACCAGAAGAAGGCGCACTAGAAGAAGGCGCACTACTTGGCGCACTCGATCCGGCCGCACCTGCACCGGTTGTGCCGGAGGTATCGGGGCTAGTACTGCCGCTGGTACCGGGTGTCGTGGTTGTACCCGGTGTCGTGGTCGTGGAAGAACTTCCGGTGCTCGGGGAACTTGTTGCCCCACCGCCTTGCTCCGTTGCAGAGCGTCGTTCACAGCCTGCCAAGGCGAGACTGACCAAGGCCGCCGCCAGAACAATTTTTGAGACATTCATTGTTGCGTTCATTGCGTTACCTTTCAATTGAATTAACACTTTCATCCATATTGACTGTGTTGGGTACAGTTGGTTTCGTAAATCTTTGCCAATTCCGTTTTCACCGAAACGCAGATTCCATGCCAAGACACAGTCAACAACTGCTAGAAGAATGAATTCTTCGATGTTCTTTCATTCAAGCAATAAGGTCTCCTCATGACGCAAAATCCGGAGACGAAAAGGTATCGCCATTCTGTAGGCGAATACCATGCCCACAAATACCTATGGGGCACCGATACAACTCCACCGTTGTCCAGATGAAAGCCGGGATCGGTATCAAGTGCGGAAATATTTCCCTCCTGCAGCTCCGCAAAAAAGAGGGCCGAAATTTTCCATATACGCGTAAAATTTACTGTCCATAGATTGAATTTTCGCAAGCCTTCCCCTCTTTGGTGATGTAAAACTTAAGCGATACCATTCCCATGACCTCCCCGCACATCGAGACGGTCAAACCCGGCAAAACGCCCCGAGCGAAACGAGGCGATTCAATATGGTTCTAGAGAAAGTCCTGAAGCGCTTCGGCCTGCTATATGGCTCTTCGCCTGCAATGGAGCGTCTTTATCAGCAAATCGAAAAGGTTGCCGTCACGGACGCCACCGTGTTGCTGGTGGGAGAAAGCGGCACCGGCAAGGAATTGATCGCACAAACCATTCATCAACTCAGTCAACGCAACGGTCATCATTTTAATGCCGTCAATTGCGGCGCCATTCCCGCGCATCTGATCGAAGCGGCCTTGTTCGGTCATGAAAAAGGCAGCTTCACCGGTGCAGCGCGTCAGCATGCCGGGTACTTCGAGCATGCATCGCGCGGCACGCTGTTTCTCGATGAAATCACCGAGATGCCGACCGACATGCAGGTCAAGCTGTTGCGCGTGCTGGAGTCAGGTCGCTTCCTGCGCGTCGGCGGCGATGACGAAGTGAAGGTGGATGTGCGCTTGATCGCCGCGACCAATCGCGATCTGGACAGCGCTGTCAGGCAAGGCAGTCTGCGTTCGGATTTGATGTACCGGCTGGCCGTGTTCCCGATCCGCGTTCCGCCCTTACGCGAACGCAATGGCGATGTGGAGTTGCTGGCGTATTACTTCCTGCAGGTGCTGAATGCAAAAGAAAAAACACAGAAAATATTTTCCCGTCGCTCACTGGAAATCATCCGCACCTACTCATGGCCCGGCAATGTCAGGGAATTGAAAAACGTCGTGCAGCGCGCCTTCATTCTTTCGACCGATACCCTGGTCATCGATGAATACCTGCCCGACCTGTCGTCACGCAAGCCGGCCGTGCGCGAAGGCTGTCTGAATTTTTTTGTCGGCACGCCGTTAGCCGAAGCGCAACGGGAAATCATTCTGGCGACACTCAAGCATTTTGGCGGCAACAAACGCCTGACAGCCGAAACGTTGGGGATCAGCCTGAAGACTTTATACAATCGGCTGAAAGAATATTAACCGTTAATGATTTCCCCGCCATTCGGATGCAACACCTGACCCGACATGTAGGAAGAATCGGCGCATGCCAGAAACACATAGCATGGTGCAATTTCATCCGGTTGACCGGCCCGTTCCAGAGGCACGTCCGTGCCAAAGTGCGCGACTTGTTCTGCAGAAAAGCTGGCCGGTATCAACGGCGTCCATACCGGACCTGGCGCAACCGCATTGACATGGATTTTCCGTGCGGCCAGTTGCTGCGACAATGATCGCGTGAATGCGACAATCGCGCCTTTGGTCGCGGCATAATCGATCAGATGGGAACTGCCGCGATACGCGGTCACCGACGCGGTATTGATGATGCGCGCACCTTCCTTCAGATGCGGCAGCGCCGCTGTGACGGTGTGGAACATTGCAAATATATTGGTGCGAAAGGTGCGCTCCAACTGCTCTTCGCTGATGTCTTCAATGCGCTGTTGCGGATGCTGTTCGCCTGCATTGTTGACCAGCACATCAAGCCGCCCGAGATCGGACACCGTCGAATGGACAATCTGCCGGCAAAACTTCGCGTCGCCGATATCGCCTGCCATTGCAATGCAGCGGCGCCCCGCTTGCTCGACCAGCTTCCGCGTTTCTTCCGCATCCTCATGTTCATCAAAATAAGTAATGGCAACATCCGCGCCTTCCTTTGCAAATGCGATGGCCACCGCTTTTCCTATGCCGCTGTCGCCGCCCGTAATCAATGCCACCCTGCCTTCCAGTTTTCCGCACGGCGTGTAATTGCGCGCGCTGGATTCCGGACGCGGGTTCATGGCCGCCTCGCGACCGGGTTGATGGTCCTGATGCTGCGGCGGAAATGCTTCTTTGTCTTGATTGCTCATATGGTTTCTCCTGCTAGTTTCATCCTGTTCGCGGCCAGTGGCGACATCCATGAGATGGAAATGACACCTAAAAAAAATGAGCTGGCCAGAAAACGCCGGTCAGCTCAATATTTCAACATTTATTTCTTCGCGCTTTTTTGTTGCGATCTGCTTTTTCCCGCTTTCTTTAGCGAAATCGCCACCGCCTGCCGCACTGCCTTTTGCTTTGTTCTCGGGTGGCTCTTTCCGATCGCCCCCTCTTTTTCCCATTCGTGCACCAGCATTGCAATATTCTCGCTTACCGCCTTGCGGCTTTTCCCTTTGTTCAGCGGCATAGCGTATTACCTCCTTCCGTGCGACGGTTCGCCATGTTCGCCGGTGCGCTGTACGGCGCCGGCAAAGAATCCGAAGTACGCTGCCACAGCCGCGGTAATCGCATGCAGCCATACATCATGCCCATGCAACGGAAGCAGACCGAATACCGTATTCAGACCGCCGCCAATCAAACCCATGATGGTTAATATGCCGTAAATGATAGCGATCGACTTTGCATAGAGCGTTGCGCGACCGATTGCATTGGCCGCAATCACGCCCCATATCCCAATCGCCAGATGAAACAGTGTATGCAAAATATTGACTGGGAAAAGTCCCAGCAGATAGCCGTATAACGTAGTTACACGGATGCCCGGCACATCGGCTGGCGGACCGGACAGGAGCGGCGGGAAAAATCCTGCCACGCCGACGATGATATAAATAATGCCCAGCACGAGAGCGAATCGACGTACATTCATGATGAACCTCTTGAAGACGATAATCAGGCACATCGTTTCAGCAGTTTTTATACCATCGATGAAGCGAGGCGAATCAGACCGGGGATTAGATTAGGTAAGCGGCAATGCGCTTGATAGAAATTACACGGTCACGGTGAAATTTACGCGTTGCGTAACATCACGCCGCCAGCAGGTGCATGCGCGCTGCCGCTTCCAACAGCAACGCGGGATCGCCGCTCGCCAATTTCTTCGTGTCCGACAGTGTCTGGCGGAACGCACGCGCGCCCGGCATGCCGGCCATCAAACCCAGCATGTGGCGCGTAATGCTGTTGAGCCGCAAACCGCCGCCGCCCGTGCTGTTGCCATGCAGCGCAAGTTGGGTGCCGATGTAGGGCAGCATCGCCTGCAGCACCTCGGCGCGCGATTTGATCGGCGCATCGTCACCGTAATAGCGCGCATCGAACGAGGCCATCAGATACGGATTGTGATACGTCTCGCGCCCGAGCATGACGCCATCGACATGCTGCAGGTGGGTATCGATTTCCGCCGTCGTCTTGATGCCGCCATTGATGATGATTTCCAATTGTGGAAAGTCGCGCTTGAGCTGGTACGCGAAGTCGTAACGCAACGGTGGAATCTCGCGGTTTTCCTTCGGGCTCAAGCCTTTCAGGATTGCATTGCGGGCATGCACGATAAACGTGGCGCAGCCGGCATCGGCGATAGTGCCGACAAAGTCGCGCACAAAGTCATAGGACTCCGCCTTGTCGATGCCGATCCGATGCTTGACCGTGACATCGATCGATACCGCGTCGCGCATCGCTTTAACGCAATCGGCCACCAGTTGCGGCTCCGCCATCAGACATGCGCCGAATGCGCCCTTTTGCACGCGCTCCGACGGGCAACCGCAATTCAGGTTGATTTCATCGTAGCCCCATTGCTCGCCCAACTTTGCACTGTGCGCAAGGTCGGACGGCTCGCTGCCGCCCAGTTGCAACGCGACCGGATGCTCTTCCTCGCTGAAATCAAGATGGCGCGCAACATCGCCATGCAACAACGCGCCGGTCGTCACCATTTCGGTGTAGAGCCAGGTGTGACGCGTGATGTGGCGATGGAACACGCGGCAATGCCGGTCGGTCCAGTCCATCATCGGGGCGACCGACAAGCGGCGCGATTGGTATTTGCTTGCTTTCATTGAATGACGTTATTTGAATTCGAATTGTGCTGGCTTGACGTCCGCATCAAGGCATGAAAGGGCCCATGTTTGCAAACAGAAAACGAAGTATACGCAAGATCAGCGGCGGACACTGCCTCTTTATGACGACGCCTTGCCCT
>CAMLDH010000069.1 GCA_946478765.1 uncultured Oxalobacteraceae bacterium
CATCACCGGCAAGACCGTTTGACGCTCACCATAGGCAGTTAAAAATGCTGCCTCAAACGCATCGGGTGCGACCGGCGTCACCCATATCAGCGGCGCATCGGCGCGTTGCGCGAGCCGCAGCATTTGCATCAAGCGCGCAGCACATGCGTCATTGGCATCGAGCTGGCTTTTCCAGATCGACCAGACCAATTGCGCCTCATCCGACAGGATGTCGCGTGCGGACGGCGACAGTTGCGCCAGCGCGGCTTGCCAGCGTTCATCGGCGGCATCGGATGCCAGCTGTATTGCAGGCAGCAACGCCAGCGTCAATTCGTCGCACAGCGTCAACAGCGTCTGCGCCAGTGGCAGCAAATCGGTATTGCGTCGCGCCGTGAATAATTTTTTCAGCCACGCATGCTGTCGCAGCGCCGAATACAGCGCCATCAGGCGCTCGCTGTCGGCCGCGACCTTCGCTGTCGGTGGTTGCAGCGCAAGCCATGCCGACAATGTGGTGATCCTGGGGGGAATGAATGCGTACGCGGTCTGCTTTGCCAATGCCGTCTTCAACTGCTGTGCATGGGCAAAGGTGGGCACGATTACACGGATCGCCGAAAAATCCTGCTCCGTGCCATCCTCCTTCGCAATCGGCAATTCGCTTTTTGCAATTACGCGCGCGACCTCGTCCCAAAACGCGGCACTGGGAGCAATCAACAGGGGGTTAAGCAGCATGAGGGTTTAAATGTGGCAGTGGGAACGAGGGTCATTGGCCCAATAACTGGCGTATTGCCACAAAAAAACCTGGGCCCGTCATGCATTTTATGCGAGCCGGCATGAAAATTACGCAGCCCGGCTACACTTTCCATGAAAATGGGTTATGATTTATCCACTATCCCGCCGTATTACATCCTGCCGTACCTGCCCAAATCCTTGAATAAATGCATGACGCCTCCACTTCGTGCTTACATCTCGGTAGCGTTAAGAATAGGCACCGAGCACGACTGGCAGGTCGCACGGTACTGATTTACCCCTTTTTTTCCCCTCAATTGAGGAAACCATGAGCGAAAATATTAAATACATCACTGACACCTCTTTTGAATCTGACGTTTTGAAATCCGATAAGCCTGTTCTGGTCGATTTCTGGGCAGAATGGTGCGGCCCTTGCAAAATGATCGCGCCGATCCTGGAAGAAATCGCAAAAGATCCGGCATACAACGGCAAGCTGCAAATTGCCAAAATGGACGTGGATGCCAATCAGGCAGTGCCCGCCAAATTCGGCATTCGCGGCATCCCGACGCTGATTCTGTTCAAGAATGGCGTTCCGGCGGCGCAAAAAGTGGGCGCAATGGCGAAAGGCCAACTCACCTCGTTCATTGATAGCAATATTTAATACCCAAGGCGGTGGCGCGCTCGCGCCTCCCCCTGACTTGCAGAATAGAATACCGGCGCGCTTGACTCTGGCCCACAATTTTTATAGTGTTGAGAGCAGAGTAGTGGGATGCCTAGGCTACGGCTGATTCCGTTCCGCAAAAATTAACCATTTATACACCACGCCGTTCCCCTCCCCCACCTTTTATGCGCCCATCCCGGGACACTCAATACAACTATGCATTTATCTGAACTCAAGGCGTTACATGTTTCGGCTCTGTTAGAAATGGCCATTGGCCTCGAAATCGACAACGCAGCGCGATTGCGCAAACAAGAACTGATGTTCGCGATCCTGAAAAAGCGCGCGAAATCCGGAGAACAAATTTTCGGCGATGGCGCCCTCGAAGTATTGCCTGACGGCTTCGGCTTCCTGCGCTCACCCGACGCCAGTTACATGGCGTCCACCGACGACATTTATATTTCCCCTTCGCAAATCCGCCGGTTCAACCTGCACACCGGCGATTCGATCGAAGGTGAAGTACGCACCCCGAAAGACGGCGAGCGCTATTTTGCGCTGGTCAAGGTCGACAAGGTCAACGGCGAACCGCCGGAGGCGTCCAAACACAAGATCCTGTTTGAAAACCTGACCCCGCTGCATCCGAACAAACCGCTGCCGCTGGAACGCGAAATGCGCGGCGAAGAGAACATTACCGGGCGCATCATCGACATGATCGCGCCGATCGGCAAAGGCCAGCGCGGCCTGCTGGTCGCCTCGCCCAAGTCCGGCAAGTCGGTGATGCTGCAGCACATGGCGCATGCCATCACGACCAACCATCCCGACACGATCATGATTGTGCTGTTGATCGACGAACGCCCGGAAGAAGTGACCGAGATGCAGCGCTCGGTGCGCGGCGAAGTGGTCGCATCCACTTTCGACGAACCGGCAACACGACACGTGCAAGTCGCGGAAATGGTGCTGGAAAAAGCCAAGCGCTTGGTTGAAATGAAAAAGGATGTGGTGATCCTGCTCGACTCCATCACCCGCCTCGCACGCGCCTACAACACGGTCATCCCGGCCTCCGGCAAGGTGTTGACCGGCGGTGTCGATGCCAACGCATTGCAACGTCCGAAACGTTTCTTCGGCGCCGCACGTAACATCGAAGAAGGCGGCTCGCTGACCATCATCGCGACCGCGCTGATTGAAACCGGCAGCCGCATGGATGACGTGATTTACGAAGAATTCAAGGGTACCGGCAACATGGAAGTCCATCTCGAGCGCCGCTTGGCCGAGAAGCGCGTCTATCCGGCAATCAACCTCAACAAATCCGGCACGCGCCGCGAGGAATTGCTAATCAAACCCGATCAGTTGCAAAAGATCTGGGTGTTGCGCAAGCTGATTTACAGCATGGACGAAATCGAAGCGATGGAATTCATCCTCGACAAGATGAAAGCGACCAAGAACAATGCTGAATTCTTTGACATGATGCGACGCGGCGGATGATTAACCTTCGCTGCAAGCAATAAAAAAATGGCGCATGTGAAAACATGCGCCATTTTTGTTTTTCCGGCGGGCGTCGTCGATTACGCAGTCTTGCCGTGATGACTATCCCGGCAATTCCAGATCGAATCGCACTGCCAACAAGCGCAAAATCATTCACACAACCATTGGTGCAAGCCCATGATTTCATTGTATAATCTTCGTTTTACCCACCGGCAAGTGATCGACAATCGGGTCAAGAAGCAGTACGACCGCCGAAGTGACGATTGGCTACCAAACATTTGAGGCAATTATGAAAGCAGGCATCCACCCCGATTATCGCGAAGTCGTGTTCCACGACCTGTCTTGCGATTTCAAATTCATCACGCGTTCGACCATTCATACCCGTGAAACCATCAATTTCGAAGGTAAAGACTATCCGCTCGTGAAGATCGAGGTTTCGGCAGAATCGCACCCGTTCTACACCGGCAAGCACAAGATCGTCGATACCGCAGGCCGCGTGGAAAAATTCCGCCAGAAGTTCGGCACTCGCGGTTCCAAAACGCAAGTCGCAGGTTAATTCTGCCGCTTCGTTTCAAAAAGGCAGCTACGGCTGCCTTTTTTGTTTCCGCTCAACTCTTTAATGGCGTGCCTTGCCTTCAATGACGCACACCACCGGAATTTTTTGCGGCACAATATCGCCGACCCACATAACAGCAAGTCCAACCCGCCTCCCTTGATGAAGCCTGTCCGCCTTCCCGCTTCCGCTACGCATGCACTGCCGCGCTGGGGATTATTCGCACTCTGCCTGCTGTATATCCTGCCGGGCCTGATCGGCCGCGATCTGTGGAAGTCCGAGGATGCCGCCGGTTTCGGCATCATGTGGACCATGGCGCACGGCACCTTGGACGACTGGCTGTGGCCGCATATCGTCGGCCTGCCGATGCCGGAACAAGGGCCGCTGGCATTCTGGCTCGGCGCAATCTGCATCAAGTTGTTCGGCTGGTTGATGGGCGACATGATGGCGGCGCGCGTTGCGACCATTGCCTTCTTTTTGCTCGGATCGCTGTCCGTCTGGTACACCACTTATCTGCTCGGTCGTCGCCCTGAGGCGCAACCGCTGAAACTGGCGTTCGGCGGACAGCCGGAGCCGAAAGACTATGGCCGCACGCTGGCCGACGGCGCGCTGCTGATTTATCTTGGCTGCCTCGGCTTGCTGTTGCATAGCCATTCCTCCAGCGCCAGCGCATTGCAGGTTTCATTGGTCGCTTTTTCGCTGTATACCGCGGCCCGCTTCTTCGAGTCTTATTCGTTCCGCGCCGCAAGCATGCTGGGATTGGCACTCGGCTCGCTGGCGCTGACGCGCGGCTGGGTAGTGCCGCTGGCGCTGTGGGCCGGGCTGGCCGCGTTGACCGTGATACGCGAGAAAAAAGTTTCCTATCGCTTGTTACTGGTCACGCTGCCGATTGCAGTGATCCTCTGCAGCGCGTGGCTTTATACCTGCCATCTCGTGCGGCCCTACAACAGCTCGCCGTTCGATGCGTGGATGGGATGGAATTACCGCCAGATCGATTTGCCGTCCTGGGATGCGCTCAAGTATTTTTTCAAAAACATCATCTGGTTTGCGTGGCCGGCATGGCCATTCGCCGGCTGGGCGGTCTACGCATGGCGCAAGCAGCGCACCGCATTGCATATTGCGCTGTCGCTGGCGTTCGTCATTCCGCTCGCGCTGTTGGCCTTGCTCAATGCCTATTCGGAAGAAGGCATTTTACTGCCGCTCTTGCCTGCGCTCGCGATGCTCGCAGCGTTTGGTTTGCCGACCATGAAGCGCGGCGCCATCAATGCGGTCGATTGGTTCTCGGTGATGACCTTGACAACTTCGGCCGGCTTCATCTGGCTGGGCTGGATCGCCAAGCAGACCGGCTGGCCGACGCAACTCGCCAGAAACGCCTTCAAACTGGCGCCCGGGTTCAAACCCGAATTCAACCTGATCGCGGTTATTGTCGCCGCAGGCGTGTCGGCCGGTTGGATTGTGCTGGTGCACTGGCGCATTTCACGCCGGCCATCCGTATTGTGGCGCGCCGTCGTGCTGTCGTCGGGCGGCGTGATCCTGTGCTGGTTGTTATTGATGACGCTGTGGCTCCCTTGGATTAATTACGGCAAGAGCTATGCCGGCGTGGCACAGCAGATCGCACAGAGGCTGCCGCCGGTACAGCAGTGTGTCGACACCAACGTCGGTCCGGCGCAGCGCGCGTCGTTCGCGTATTTCGGCAATATCCCATTCGCCCGGTTCGACGGCACGCATTGCGATTTTTTGTTGTTGCAGGATAGCGTGCGCAAGAAAGGGGATGAAAAATTCATCACGCGATCGAGCGACCGCTGGCAACTGCTATGGGAAGGCCGCCGCCCGTCCGATCGCGATGAACGGTTTCGTCTCTATCGCCGCGTGAGCTGATGCTGTCAAAAGTGTCGCACGGCGCCACACTGCGCATCGCCACCCTCGCGTGGCCTATCCTGATTGGCCAACTCGCCGTCATCGCCAACGGCGTACTCGATACCGCAATGACCTCGCGCTATTCGGCCACCGATCTGGCGGCGCTGGCGTTGGGCGCCTCCATTTATGTCAGCATTTTTGTCGGCGGGCATGGTGTGTTGCAGGCGTTGTCGCCCATCATTGGCCAGCTGTTCGGCGCCAAGCGTTTCGACGCGATCGGCATCGAAGTCAAACAAGGCGCGTGGCTCGCATTTTTCTTGTCGATTGCGGGCTGCCTGGTATTGCTGTTTCCGCAACCGCTGCTATCGCTGGCCCATGCGCCCCCCGAACTGAATGCAAAGGCCACGCTCTATTTGCGCATCCTCGCGTTCGCATTACCCGCCACCTTGGGTTTTCGTGTGTATAGCGCGCTGAACAATGCGGTCGCACGGCCCAAGATGGTAATGATGATTCATATCGCCGCGCTGCTGCTGAAGGTGCCGCTCAACGCATTGTTCATCTTTGGCGGACTCGGTTTGCCGGCGTTCGGCGGCCCCGGTTCCGCCATTGCCACTGGCGTGATTTCGTGGCTTACCCTGCTGACCGGATGGCTGATTCTGCGCAACGTCCGGTTTTACGCGACATTCAACTTGTTTGGCACAGGGTTTGTCGCGCCGAAATGGGCGGCGCAACGTGCGCTGCTCAAACTCGGGATTCCGATGGGCTTGAGTTATTTGATCGAAGTAACCGCGCTGACGTTCATGGCATTGTTCATCGCGCGTCTGGGCGAAACCGCTGTCGGAGGCCACCAGATCACGGCCAACTTCGGCACCGTGCTGTACATGTTGCCGCTGGCCATTGCCAACGCGACCGGCACGCTGGTGGCGCAGGCAATCGGTGCGCGCAACCATGCTGAAGCACGCCGCATCGGCGACCGCGGAATCCGCCTGGCCGCCATACTGTCGGTCACGATCGGCGCCATCGTCTTTTTGATGCGTGAATCGATCGTGCGCGCTTATACACCGAATGAATCCATCATTGCGGCGGCGTTGCCGCTGTTCCTGTTCGTCGGGTTTTATCAATTGTTCGATGCGATTCAGGTAACCACTGCGTTCGTGCTCAGGGCGTACAAGGTGGTCGTCATTCCCACCGTAATCTACGCGTTTGCGCTGTGGGGCGTGGGCTTGGGCGGCGGATACCTGCTGGGATTGGATCCGATGCATGTGATGCCAGGCATGCTGCATGGCGCCGCCGGTTTTTGGTTAGGCAACAGTATCAGCCTCGCACTGGTCGCGGCGGGCTTGTTCTGGTATCTGCGCGCGGTGCAGCATGCGCAGGGGCCAACCTGATTTCCCATCGGATTTGTGCCACGCGTCGGCTCGGCCCTTGCTGCGCCAAAGAAGGATACCCTGTCTTCGGCAAGGCCGACGACGTAGCGGCGGAAGGTTATCGCGCGCGACACCGAGCCAACTGGTTGCTGCAACGTGTCATCGGCGTTCTCGGACGGCAAACGATGTAAGTTGAACCAAGCGTATGACAATGATCAAACTGTGTCGCAGTGGCACCGGGATCATGTTGAATTCATCAAATATCTAAGAGGATAACGGCATCATGGCAAAGAAGAATGCGTTCTACGCACAATCCGGCGGCGTGACTGCCGTCATCAACGCATCCGCCTGCGGCGTGATTGAAACCGCGCGCAAACACAAGGACAAGATCGGCAAGGTCTATGCCGGACGCAACGGCATTATCGGCGCACTGACCGAGGATCTGATCGACACCGGCAAGGAATCCGCCTCGGCCATCGCGGCGCTGCGCACCACGCCGTCCGGCGCGTTCGGCTCGTGCCGTTACAAGCTCAAAAGCCTGGAAGCCAACAAGCGCGAATACGAACGCCTGATCGACGTATTCAAGGCACATAACATCGGCTATTTCTTCTACAACGGCGGCGGCGATTCGGCCGACACCTGCTTCAAGGTGTCGCAGTTGTCCGCGACGCTCGGTTATCCGGTGCAGGCGATCCACGTGCCCAAGACCGTGGACAACGACCTGCCCATTACCGATTGCTGCCCCGGCTTCGGTTCGGTCGCCAAGTACATTGCAGTGTCCACCCTGGAAGCGTCGTTCGACGTGAAGTCGATGGCCAAGACCTCGACCAAGGTCTTCGTGCTCGAGGTCATGGGCCGTCATGCGGGCTGGATCGCCGCGGCCGGCGGACTGCTGGCGGATCACGATGTTCCGGTCGTGATCCTGTTTCCGGAAGTGGAATTCGATCAAAAGAAATTTCTCGCAAGGGTCGATGCCAACGTCAAGAAATTCGGTTACTGCACGGTCGTCGTATCGGAAGGATGCCATTACCCGGATGGCCGGTTTCTGGCCGAGCAGGGGACGCGAGACGCGTTCGGCCATGCACAATTGGGCGGTGCGGCGCCGGTCGTCGCCAACATCGTCAAGGAAGCGCTGGGCTATAAATTCCACTGGGCGGTGGCCGATTATCTGCAACGCTCGGCGCGCCACATTGCGTCCAAGACAGACGTCAAGCACGCTTACGAACTGGGCAAGGCCGCGGTGGACTTGGCGGTCAAGGGCCGCAATGCCGTGATGCCCACCATCGACCGGATTTCCGACGTGCCCTACAAATACAAGATCGGCGTCGCCGATCTGAAGGACGTGGCCAACGTCGAGAAATTCATGCCGAAAAATTTCATCAGCAAGGATGGTTTCGGCATTACCGAAAAATGCAAACGCTACCTGGCGCCGCTGATTCAGGGTGAAGATTATCCGAAATACGTGGATGGCCTGCCGCAGTACGTGACGCTGAAGAACCAGGGCGTGCCGAAGAAATTACAGCCTTTCAAGGTGTAGAAAAAGCCGCTTCAGATCTGCCGGGACTTCGGTTTATACCTTCATCGGCAGAATCACCATCTGCAAACCTTGGAAATGCAGGCGCCGCTGGATTGCCAATGCCGCCTGGTTATGCAGCAATCGTGTAAACCAGTTGTCATGCTCGAAAATCAGCTTGCTGGTGAAGAAAATCGCATTGGGATATTCCTCGCTGATGTTTTCGCACAGCTTGGTCACTTCATCGACCACATCCGTTCCAAAACCGAGGTACGCAGCGGAAGCCATGCCATGGCTATGGCAAAAGTCCACGAAGAACTTGAGCGTCGCATTCGCTTCCGCGCGCATTTGCTCGACCGCGCCCTCGCCGCCGTACGCATGCGAATCGACGGTGCGTGCATTGACAAAAATGAAGTTCTTGAAATGCCCTGGAAACATGCGCTGTACCCACAGCAACGCATGCAAGCCGCCACCGCGCGACGTGCCGACGATGAACACGGCAGTCTGATTAGCCGGGTCGGGCATGACCGGACCGACATGCGGACCAAACGGCTGGTTGGCGAATACCTGGTCGACCGAGTGAATCGCCTCTTTCGTATCGCGATAGTGATTGCGGATATAGATACACAAAGCGGCAATCGCAGCGATGATAACTGCGGCCGCCCAGCCGCCTTCGGCAAACTTCTCGACCAGCAATACCGCGAGAATGCCGGCGCAAATCACGAAGCCCAGCAGGGAGAGAAAAAAGCGCTTCTTCCAGTGCTCCAGTTCCTTGCGATGCTGCCACCAATACAGGCACAAACCAAACAATGAAATCGCAAACGTCAGAAACACCGACACCGAATACAGCACGACCAGCAATGTGACACTGCCGCGCGTCCAGAACAGGATTGCCAGCGCCGCGATACCCAGCACGAGAATGCCGTTTTGCGTCACCAGCCGGGTCGATAGGTAACGGAATTTGTGCGGCACCCAGGAGTCCGATGCCATATTCGACAATACCGCAGGGCCGCCGAGAAATCCGGTGTTGGCGGCCACGAACAACAATCCCGCTTCGAATGTCAGCACTACGATCAACACCAGCTTGTTCGTCCACTCGCCGCCGAATCCAATGCTGTTGATGATGGCCTTGAAGGTTGTTGCATTCAAGGTCTCGCCTTCCACCGGCGTCGCATTCCACAACAGGTATAACAAGATAATGCCGCTGGCGGTGAACGCCAGCGACAGCGCCATGTAGATCATCGTCATCTTGCCGGTATGCACGCGCGGCTCGGCCAGAATATTCACGTTGTTCGAGACCGCTTCCAGGCCGGTGTAGGTGCCGCCGCCCTGCGAGTACGCGAGCAGCAGCATGCCGGACACACCGATCCAGCCAATATGACTCGCCAGTTCGCTGGTTTCAGCCAAGGTGCTCGGCACCAGTTCCGGCAAATGCGATGCGTGCGCGAAAATGCCATACACGATCAGCACGAAATGCGTAACCACGAATCCCAGAAAAATCGGCAGCAATATCTTGATCGCCTCCTTCAATCCACGCAGATTCAGTATGATCAGAATGCCGATAAAACATACTTCCGCCCATAGCTTGTATTCCTGAAACCAGAGCGGCAGGAGCGACGCCAGCGCCTCGATGCCGGCGGCGATCGAAATCGCAATCGTCAGCACATAGTCGAGCACCAGCGCACAGCCCGCGATCAATCCCATGTAAGGGCCGACCAGCTTGGTGGCGACGCGGTAGCCGCCGCCGCCGGTCGGAAACAACTCGATCACCTGGTTATATGCCAGCGCAATGATGAACACCGTCACGGCAGTGGCGATTGCCATATACAGGCCGAGGTGCGTGTGCCCTCCAAGCGCACGGAAGGTCTCTTCCGGGCCATACGCCGACGATGACAATCCGTCCGCGCCCAAACCGACCCACGCCAGGAACGCAACCAGTGCCAACGAATGGCGCGTCTCGCTCTTGAGCGGGTCAAGCGCCTTGCCGAGCACGATCTCTCGAATTTTTTTGGGCTTCATTGAATTTAGCGGCTTTATGCTGTTTGATTAGATTAAATGGAGAGGCGATGATACGCCCTTAACTTACCGAGTAACAATCTCGGATGTGCGAGGGATGTTGCTCGGATGCTGCAAATAAGCGATAATAGCGTTTGTGTCGCCGAGATGGCGGAATAGGTAGACGCACGGGACTCAAAATCCCGCGGTGGTGACACCGTGCCGGTTCGATTCCGGCTCTCGGCACCAACATGATTACGCACCTTTTCAGGTGCGTTTTTCATTTTGGCAAAGATTTTTCGTACAATCGGTATGTTTACAATGAGACCAAACAAGGTCTCGTGATTGATGAGGGCGTTGCGCTGACAACAGCCAAAACCAATGTCTGAACCATCAGGAACATACTGATCCATGCCCGTCTCCCTCGATAATTTATTAGTAATCGGCATCTCTTCCCGCGCGCTGTTCGACCTGGAAGCGGAAGAAGTGATTTTCCGCACGCAAGGTCTGGACGCGTATCGTCGGCACCAACTCGACAATGAGAACGAAATCCTGAAGCTCGGTTCCGGCTTCGCATTGGTGCGGGCATTGCTGAAACTGAACGTGTTGACGCACAACCAGCGTTTCGTCGAAGTCGTCATCATGTCGCGCAATTCTTCCGAGACATCGATGCGCATTTTCAATTCCATTGAACACTACGGTCTCGACATTACGCGCGCCGTGCTGTCCGGCGGCGCTTCGCTGGCACCGTATCTGCAGGCGTTCAATGTGAGCCTGTTTTTGTCGCTGCATGAAGACGACGTGCAAGCGGCGGTCAATTCCGGCGTCGCCTCCGCGCTGCTGTATCAAAAGCCGGAGAGCGCGCTGGAGGAACTGAACCAGATTCGCATTGCATTCGATGGCGATGCGGTGATTTTTTCGGATGAGTCGGAACGGATTTTTCAAACCCAGGGGATTGAAGCCTTCGAACAGCATGAGCGCGAAAACGCGAAGAAGCCGCTGCCGGAAGGCCCGTTCGCGCGCCTGCTGAAGGCGTTATCGTTCATTCAAAACAATTTGAAAGATGCCGAGGGACGTGCGGCGCCGATTCGCACCGCGTTGGTGACGGCTCGCTCGTCGCCCGCGCATGAGCGGGTGATCCGCACCCTGCGCGCATGGGATGTCGCGATTGACGAAACTTTCTTCATGGGCGGGGTCGCGAAATCGGATGTGCTGGCCGCATTCAAGCCGCACATGTTTTTCGATGACCAGCAAGGGCATTGCGATCGCGCTGCGACGCTGGTGCCGACCGGGCGGGTGCCGATTCGGCGATAACATTGCCGCGATGAAAAATCAAAAAAGCCGCTCCCCTGATTCAGGGGAACGGCTTTTTTCTCAACCGCGCTTTTTTAATTACCTGCCTAGCGATCCGCCACCGCATCGACCACGCACAACGCCGTCATATTGACAATCCGGCGCACCGTCGCTGACGGTGTCAGGATATGCACCGGCTTGGCGCAACCGAGCAGCACAGGACCAATCGCGATACCGTTGCCGGCCGCAGTCTTGAGCAGGTTGTACGAAATATTCGCTGCATCGATATTCGGCAGCACCAGCAAGTTCGCATCGCCCTTCAACTTAGAATCCGGCATCATTTTCTTCAGCAATTTGCTGTCGAGTGCGGTGTCGCCGTGCATCTCGCCGTCAACTTCCAGATCCGGTGCATTTCTTTGAATGATGGCCAGAGCTGCACGCATTTTTTTCGCCGATTCGCTGTTGCTGGAACCGAAGTTCGAATGCGACAGCAACGCGGCACGCGGCATCAAACCGAAGCGGCGCATTTCTTCCGCGGCCAGAATGGTGATCTCGGCCAATTGCTCGGCGCTCGGATTTTCATTGACGTGCGTGTCGACCAATACTACCTGGCGGTTCGGCAGGATCAAGCCATTCATCGCGGCGTACACGTTGACGCCTTCGCGTTTGCCCAGCACTTGATCGACATAATGCAGATGCACGGCGGTGGTGCCGAAGGTGCCGCAAATCATGCCGTCGGCATCGCCTTTATGGATCATCATCGAACCGATCAGCGTATGACGGCGGCGCATTTCCAGTTTCGCGTATTGCTCGGTGACGCCTTTGCGGCTCGTCATCGCATGATAAGTCTGCCAGTAATCGCGATAGCGCTCGTCAAATTCCGGATTGATCGCCAAAAAGTCGACATCCGGCTTCAACCGCAAACCGTATTTTTCGATGTTTTGCTGCAGAATGGCCGGACGGCCGACCAGGATCGGCTTCGCGAGTTTTTCATCGACTACGATTTGCACGGCGCGCAGCACGCGCTCTTCTTCCCCTTCCGCAAACACGATGCGTTTTTTGCCGGCCGGCGCATTCTTCGCCACCTGGAAAATCGGCTTCATGAAGGTGCCGCTGTGATAGACGAATTGCTGCAGGCGATCGCGATACGCCTGCATATCGGGAATCGGCCGCACGGCCACGCCGGATTCCTCGGCGGCCTTGGCGACGGCCGGCGCGATCATCATCATCAGGCGCGGGTCGAACGGTTTCGGGATGATGTATTCCGGCCCGAAGCACAGATTGGTAATGCCGTATGTGGTAGCAACGATGTCGGATTGCTCGGCTTGCGCCAACTCGGCGATCGCATGTACCGATGCGATCTCCATCTTGCGTGTAATCGTGGTAGCGCCGCAATCGAGCGCGCCGCGGAAAATGTACGGGAAGCACAGCACGTTATTGACTTGATTCGGATAATCGGAGCGGCCGGTCGCAATGATCGCGTCGTCGCGTACTGCCCTCACTTCTTCCGGCAGGATTTCCGGGGTCGGATTGGCGAGCGCCAGCACCAGCGGCTTGGCGGCCATGGTCTTGACCATCTCCGGTTTCAACACGCCGCCCGCCGACAGGCCGAGGAAAATGTCGGCGCCGGGAATGATTTCGCCGAGCGAACGCGCATGCGTCTCTTGCGCGAAACGTTCCTTGTCCGGATCCATCAATTCGGCGCGGCCCTTGTACACGACGCCGGCCAGATCGGTGACGTAAATATTTTCAATCGGAAAGCCGAGATCGACGATCAGATCCAGACATGCCAGCGCGGCTGCGCCAGCGCCGGACACGACCAGTTTGCATTTCTTGATGTCTTTGCCGACGACTTTCAAGCCGTTCAGAATCGCCGCGCCGACAATGATCGCGGTGCCGTGCTGATCGTCGTGAAAGACCGGGATTTTCATCCGGTCGCGCAATTTGCGTTCGATGTAAAAGCATTCCGGCGCCTTGATGTCTTCCAGGTTCACGCCGCCGAAGGTCGGCTCCAGAGAGGCGATGATGTCGCATAGCTTGTCCGGATCGGACTCGTTGATTTCGATATCGAATACATCGATGCCGGCGAACTTCTTGAACAGCACGCCCTTGCCCTCCATCACCGGCTTCGATGCCAGCGGACCGATATTGCCCAGACCGAGCACCGCTGTGCCGTTGGTGATGACCGCGACCAGATTGCCGCGCGCCGTGTATTTGAACGCATTGGCAGGATCGACGACGATTTCTTCGCATGCAGCGGCGACACCAGGCGAATACGCCAGGGCCAGATCGCGCTGATTGGTCAGTTGTTTGGTGGGGGTGACGCTGATCTTGCCGGGGGTGGGGAATTCGTGGTACTCAAGGGCCGCTTGCCGCAATTGCTGACGAAGTTCTTCTTTTTGGGTAATGAGCGAATCCATCTGTGCGACCTTCCTTTTTTACTTACGGAAAACTTACGATTTTATCAGAGGGTAAAGTTTAAGCTTATACGTATTTATACGAACTTAATGCATTTTCGGCATAGGGTCGCCCATTAAATAAAATGCAACATAAAACATAAAAACTATAAAAACAATAAAAACTATCAATTTTCTTAATTGATTAACTTTGACTATGATTCATTCCATACCGATTGCAATAGCAAATCGGAATCCTCAACCAACAGGAGTGAATCATGGCAAATCAGAATTCCGCTATCAAATCCGTCACCATCGAAAACCTCGAAGCCGCATTCGCCGGCGAATCGATGGCGCACATCAAATATCGTTATTTCGCCAAACTGGCACGCGAAGCCGGCGCCGAGGATGTCGCGAAAACCTTCGAGGAAACCGCCGAGCAAGAAGTCATGCACGCGTTCGGCCATCTCGACCTGCTGTACCCGAAAGCGCAATTGACGCCGACCAAGGCGCTCGAAATCGCCATCGAAGGCGAAACCTACGAGTACACCGAGATGTATCCGAAGTTCCGCCACCTGGCGCTGGAAGAAGGCAATGCCGCCGCCGTGGCCGAGTACGACGAGCAGATCGCCGAATCGAAGGAACATGCGGCCGCCTTCAAGCGCACTTTGGAAATCGCCGCCAAGCGCTTCGCCGCGCTGGCCCATGTCGAAGAGCGCCACGCCAACCACTACAAGGCCGCGCTGGACAAGCTCAACGCCGCCTGAACCCATCACCACGATAAGAAAGCGAGGACCACCATGAAAACCTACCAATGCATCGTATGC
>CAMLDH010000070.1 GCA_946478765.1 uncultured Oxalobacteraceae bacterium
TTGCGTTGCAATTCCATCAACGCAAAATATTGTCTACACAAACGAGGGGCAACGCGGCAATGCGCCCGTCTGCCGCGAGACAAATCGGGAAGTTATTTCGTGCACGTTCCTTATCGCCTCCCGTGCGGGAAGCGTTGACGACAAGCGGCGAATTTCAGGCGGCATATGCCGGTTCCGCGAGCCTGGCGCAATTTCACAATGCGTCAAGGCTGCGGCGTTATCGACTGCCGGCGTTGAGCAGGGCGGCTTCATGGCGCGCCTGTTCGAAGCTATCGATGGCGGCGGGCAGTTCCAGCGCCAGCATCTCTTCCAGGTCCCGGGCGCGTTGCATGAGAGCGGGGTCGTCCTTGCCCTGAGCATCCCGGAACAGCAGGAGAACCGACTGGCCTTCCACAACCGGCCGCTCCATTTGGGCAGAAAAGATCCGGCTCAACATGTGCAGATGCGCCGCGCGCCAGGCATCGGACCTGCGGTCGACGTTGATTGCCATTACACCTCCCGGCCGCAACGCGCGATAGCAGGCGCGGTAGAAATCCTCGCCTGACAGGGAATCGGGAACGTTGAAGGTCTGGTCATAGCCGTCGCAGAGCAGCACGTCGCAGCAATGCGAATGCGTTTCGATGTAATCCCCGCCATCGCCGACGACGACCGAAAGCCTTTCGTCGTCGGGCGGCACCTTGAAGTAGGAACGCGCAATGCCGACGATGTGCGGATCGATTTCGACTGCCACCAGGCGCGTTGCGGGCAGACGCCGGTACAGGAATTTGGTTAGATCGCCGCCGCCGAGGCCGATCAACAGGATGTCGTCGAGGCGCGGGGCGAACGGCAGCGCGTGCAGCATGATACGGGCATAGGGCGGCGCCAGCATATCCGGCGCACTGAGCAGCATTACGCTGTGCACGGATTCGTTGTTGCCCTTCGCCATCAGCATGCGAGAACCGTTCCAGTCGACGACCCGGTAAGGTGTGCCATCAATCGGCGTGTCGATGATTTTTGCCTCGAGATCGGGTGCGCTCATACTGTCTCCTTGTATGTGAAGTGGTGCCATTGCGCAGGAATGAGCGCTGCGGGCCTCGCGTGGATCACCTGCAGTTCCCCCGTCAGCAACCGAAAGGAAACAACGGGTGACGGAACTCGATTGCTTCACGGGTGCTCTTGACCTCGCAGCGCCGGTAGCGCCACTTGCAGATTCTTTTTGCGCCCTTGGCGGTTTGCGCCAGTACGCCGATCGTGTGCAGCACCGCACTGTGCGTGATTGTTCCGAACGTCACGAGTTCTACGTAAAACATTTTTTCCGGGCGTTCGATTGCCGTATTCTGCAGCAGGGGCATGTTGCTTCCTCCCATTCGTCTCTGCGAAACCGGCTGGTCCGACGTGCCGGTGCGAATTCCTCTTTTTATGAGTGGCGTCGGCGCGATCTGGGGTTCCGTTGCAACGGCAAATGGGCGGTAAAAACAACGCGTCGAGGCAACTGCTTGTGCCTCAACGCGTCACGGCTATTATTTATTTCCTGCGGCCGTTCTTTACGGTCGTGGTTGTGGTCGTTGTGGTCGATGTCGTTGTGGTCGATGTCGTTCCGGTCGATGTCGTTGTGCTCGATGTCGTTCCGGTCGGTTCGCCATACAGGATGCCGCGACCGTTGGTGCCCACATAGGCGCGGCCGTACACGCGGGGATCGCCTATGACAATGCCGGCGCCGCTGAACTGATGGCTGGCATCGTTAATACGCACCCAGGTGGCGCCGGCGTTATCGGAACGGTAGAAGCCATCGACACCCGCAACCGTGCCGATCACATAGACCGCCGGATGGGTTTGCCCGGTTGCGGCCATGCCGAAGCCGACCGCAACGGCTTTCTGCACACCGGCAACCGGAGCAAAGGTGGTGCCCGAGTCGGTCGAGCGGTACAAGCCGGTTGAAGCGGGAATCCACAAATTGCCCTCAAACGCCGATCCGGGCACTGCGCGCATGATGCCACCGCCGGTGGGCAAGCCCTGCGCAGTAAGCGCGAAGGCGCCGCCGCCGTCCACACTGCGATAGACAGTGCCGGCAGCCTGGTTGTAGATGTAAAACTTGTACGGATTGGAACGGTCCGCTACCGGTGCGAAACTGTTCTGTCCGTCGTTAGGAGCGCCGCTGCTTTGCAGCCAAGTGAAACCGTTGTCCCGCGAATACCATGCGCCGGCGCGGTATGGCATCCAGACCATGGTAGCGCCGTTGCTGGAAACGGCGATCCGCCCGGCCCCGTTGGCAGTGGCAATCTGCGGCGCGCTGCCGAAAGCGGTCCAGGTCTTGCCACCGTCGGCGGAGCGGTAGCCGCGCGTGGATACGACGGCATTGGTTCTCGCCACGATGTTCGGGCTGGCTTCGGCAAAATCGATACTCGGGCTATTGCCGTTGGGACTATTGAAGGCGCTGACAGGCACAGTGTTGAGGTCTGCATGATAGAAACCATCGATGTCGCCCATCGCGCTGAGTAGTGGCGCACCGACGGGCGGGCTGGCCAATTCCAGCACAGCGGTTTCCTCGATGCCCTTGTCGGCAAAGGTCCACGTCGTGCCCAGGCCTTTGTCGGCCTCCATCAGGTTGGTGCTGTGCCACAGGCCGACACCGGTGACATACATGGCGTAGTTGGAGTTGAAGGGATCGATGGCGATTGCGCCCATCCAGTGGCCCATGGAGCCGTTGCGCTTGTGGACCCAAGGTGCACTGGTGGAATCGAGTTGTGCCTTGGCCGCAAGCGCTTTCCAGGTCGTGCCGCCGTCGGTGCTTCGGAAGATGTCGTCGCCCATTCCCCAACGGTCATAGGTCGCTACCATGAGTGTACCGGGGCGCAGAGGATCGACGGCCAAGCCGCCATAACCGAAATTGTCCCAGCCCCCGTTTCCTGGCACGACGGGCGAAATATGCGTCCATACGCCTGTACCGGTATTGTATTTCCACACGGCGCCATTGGTGATATTGCTTGGGCCAGGCAGGTTGCTGTAGGACAGGTACAGTGTGCCGTTGCCATCGATGCCGGCGCGGTGCGGGATCAGGCCGGTGGGCTGTCCCGTCATGGCAGACCAGCTATTGCCGCCGTCGGTACTGCGATAGAGGTTGGCACCGCTGGTGCTATTGACGCCGACATAAAAGGTGGAAGTGCCGGTCTGGCTGTTGCCTGTACGCTTGTCGAACAGCACGAAGGTCACGCTGTTGGCAGGGAAGGCATTGACCTTGGTCCACGTCTGGGCGCTGTCGGTACTTTTCCATAGACCGTCGTGGTTTGTGCCGAGGAACAGAATCGAGCCCTTGTTCGGGTCAACCTGCAAACGTTCCCCCGTCGAGCGTCCGTCTTCGTTGCCGCCGAGTTTGAACGGTAGTTCGGTGCGGCTCCATGTCGCGCCCCGATCGGCGGAACGAAGAATTGCCGCGTTGCGTGCCCACCAGGCAGTGTATTCGCCGGTGGCCAAGTACAACAGATTGCTGTTAGTCGGATCGACGGCGGCGCTCAACACACCCATTAACTGGTCATCGGCGCGTGCAAGCTGGTCATTGAGGGGAGTCCAGGTGCGAGTAACTGCATCCCACCGATAAGCGCCTCCGATATCGGTGCGCGCATAGGCCAAACCCCACTGCGTGGGATGATAAACAATGCCGGTGATGAAACCGCCGCCGTTGATCTGTACGTTACGCCAGGAATAATTGGTGCTGGCGACAGTTTGCGCCGAGGCGTTAAAGGGATGAACGCCCAACGTGAACAACATTGCGAGTGCAACAAGGCCGTATTTGAGTTTCATGAGTTTTTCCTTTAAGAAATAGTTTCCACGCACCAACAGCACTTCCGACCATACACCCAATATCCGGTCCGCAGGAGGAACGCAGGAGAAAGTGAGGGGGGGCGTATTCTGTGTGGTCGAGCGCGGGCAGATAGTTCCATGCAGGAACTATTCAATGGATTAATCCAAATGGATTAATCCAGCCGGGGGCAGAGGCTTTCCGGCCAGCTGCGGGACTCACCGTCCTCGTTGCCAGCTAGAAATAGGTTGGTGTGCGGTAGATCGGTAGGTCAATACACTATGGCTTAGCGTCCTCCGCGCTCGCGGAACCGCCATCCGCGGCTTCGTCCTCCGTCGGCGTGCCGCGCCGCGCGTCTTCGATCCCTTGCGCGAATGCCGTCTTCACCGCTTGTACCGCCACGTCGAAATTTGCACACCATTGGCCGTTCGAGGCCTCGAGCCTGCACGCGCCGGGTACAAGCGCAGCGTCGGTCTTGACCGGCCAGTCCACCTCCGGCAGCAGCGCCGCATCCTCCGGATGCACCCGCAACAGCGCGTCGACCAGTTTCGGCGGCGCTTCCTGCAACACGCGTCTGAGGGCAGCATCGATCCGCTCCCGCGGCGTTGTGTCCATTATGAGGCGGTCGTACAAGGTTTGCGCAAGGCCGATGACGATGTCTTCCACGCGTTCCAGAATGGCGTCATTGGCCTGTTCGAGCGATTTCAGCAGTGCGGAGGCTTGCACGATCACGCGCTGCTGCTCGGCGGCGGTCAATTGCTGTGCCTGCTCGTGCGCGTCGGCGCGGATACGCTCGGCTTCGGCACGCGCCTTGGCCACGATATCGTCCGCACTTCTGTGCGCGTTTTCGACCAGGGCGCCGGCTTCGCTTCGCGCGTCGCGCAATGCGCCGTCCGCTTTGGCTCGCGCGTCGCGCACAAGCAGCCGGGCAGCGTGCCGCGCGTCGGCCGTGAGAGGCAGCGCGGCGGCACGTAATATCCCGTGGTGCGGGCGCAGGTGCGGGTTACCGGGGATCGTGTCAACACAAAAACTGTTCATGGCAATCTCTCTAGGTTCAAGGTGCTGTCAGGTTGGTGGCGCGGGTGCGGCACATTTGCCAGCAGCGTTGCGCGCGCACCTCCGGTCCGGCGGCTGGGTCCCATTCGGCCAGCGCGGCCGGCAGCAAGGTGTCCACCCGGTTTGCAAGCGGCTTCGGAAGCAGGAGCCGCAGCCGCGTCCAGATTCCGGGAAAGCCGTGTTCGAGGCGGCGGGCAAGCTCCGTTAGTCCGCGCACTTCGACCGGGTCGGTCGGGTGGAACTGAACTTCCCGGCAACCCTTCAGGGGTTGGGTGATGGCAATGCTCATGCACCATCTGCGGTCGGAAATGGGCAGTCGGCCAAGCACGGACTGGTCCTGCCCGCGTGCGGCGATGAGGGCGCCGAACAGCTCTGCGGCCTTGCGCAACTCCGGCCCGGCGGCCACCGCCGCGACCTGCCAACCCGGATCGAAGTCGCCGGGAAAATTTGCTTGCACACCGGTCTCCGCGCACCAAAAGCCGTATTGGTCGCGCTGAGCGAGCAGGTCGGCCGCCGGAGGCAGGTGGGCAGGCGTGCGGGTCGCGTAGTGCCACGGCGCGAACCACCAGTCAATGAAGGTATTCGACAACATTCTTATTCTTCCCTTTCATAGAGCCTGTCCACTCGGCCGCACGGCATGGTCATACAGGTGCATCGCTAGCAGGCTCTAAGACATTGTTGATGTTGAGTACATTGAGTACATCTAACAACCGCAAAATTTGAGAAAAACCAGAAAACCTCAAATTAAGTGAACTTCCAAAGACCTTTAAAGGGGTCTCTAAGTGGCGGCCTTGGCCGGTCCCACGCCAGGTTTTACAGGCGGAGATCCCGCTGCACTCGCTTCGGTCTTGCGTTTGCCGAATTTGTCGGCCAGCACACCGCTTTTCACCAGCACGAAGATGCCTGCCCCGAGCCCCAGCAGGCCGAAAACGATGAGCGTGAGCAGCGTAGTAAGCAGGTTGCTGGCGGAGTCCACCTCGACCTTGAACGGGCCGACCGTAGTCCATTTCACTGTCGGCAGCGTCAACTCGCCGGGCGTCATCACTACCGACACCTTGGAGCGGCCATCCTCGCTGGACAGGCCGGGAATGCTGGATGCCACCAGGCGCTGGACGCGGGGCGTTATGGCGTCTTCATCGATCGGCGGCCGATACTTGATGAATACGGCGGCGGAGGAGGGCTGGATCGGCTCGCCGGGGGCAATCCGTTCCGGCAACACGACATGCACGCGGGCGGAAATCACGTTGTCGAACTGCTGCAGCGTGTAACCGAGTTCCTCGGACAAGCCGTGCAGATAGCGCACGCGCTCCTCTAGCGGGGTGGAAATCATGCCTTGCTTCTTGAATACCTCGCCCAGATTCTCCCTGCTACGGCGCGGCAAGCCGGCGGCATTCATGATGGCGGTCGCGCGCGACAGGTCGGTATCGGCCAGCGCCAGATTGACGCCCTCCTTGGCTGGCCGCTTTTCGGCCGTGATGCCTTGCCGGTTCAGCACCATCACGATTTCGTTGGCGTCGGAGTCCGTCAGACCCGACTGCAAAATTACTTCCTTGGAGCAAGCGCATAACAAGCCGATCATGCACAGCATGCATGCGCGAAGCAACAAGAGCGACACGCGGGGACGGCCGGGAACCGCAAGGCGTGGCAATAGGCGGATTATTGGAAAGTGTGCCATTGGATTTTATTGTAGCTTGGTGAGCGAATCGATGGATGTCGCGGCTTTGGACACGGTCTTGGAAATCGTCTGCACACGCAGCTGGAAGTCACTCAAAGCCATCATCGCGCGCATCAGATGGAGTTCGTCGCCGGTGCGGGTCGCCTGCTCCAGCAGTTTGGAGACGTACTGCTGGTCTTTCTTCATTTCGGTGGCGAGGTTGTTCGCGCGTCCGGCGATCACCTGGCCAAGCGAATTGCTGCTGCCTGCAGGGCCGGATTTTCCGCCAACGCCTGCCGCGCCGGCATCCATGTGCCGGTCCAGCGCCGCACGGAACTGGTCGCTGCCGCCGTGATCCATCGCCTGGATATCGATCTTCAGCGGTGAGCCGTCACCGGCCGCGCCGGTGGGGGCATTCATTTTGGGTGCGGCCATTGCAATGGTAGTTGTGTCCACGTTCGCTCCTGTAAGTAACGACATCGGTGTCGGCTGTTCTTGTGTGGTGAATAGCGGGGGCGTGGTTCCAAGTTCCGACGGCGAGGGCGGAGGATTAGAGTGGTTTTCGTATCGGTGTGCGGGTGGCGTGGGTTGATTTGGGGTGCAGCGCAAGGAAGGAGCGTTCCCTTTCAAGGGAACGCCGTTACGCAGGCACGGCGCAGTGCGCCGCGAATTCCCTGCTCCACCGCGAGGAGCGCCGTGTGGCGAGCCACACTAGTAGTCCATCACTCCAAATTTTTCAAGTTTTAAATGGTCTAACAAGGGTTTAACTCTTGCAGGAGATCATGATGAACAAGAAGTATGTGGTGAAGTTGACAGCTGATGAACGTGCGCAATACGAGCGTATCGTCCATGCCGGGAATCAAGATCGCCAACTCCACATTCCGGAGCGGCAAGGAGGCCATCGTTCGTACCGACTCTTCGCCCAATGCGACCGTATTCCTGCAAAACGTCCATTCCCAGAACGTCAAGTATGAAGGTCTTGCTCCGGAATATACCAAGGTCACCGGCGCAACCAATTGCCAATCTGATCGAGTAATCGGGATAAAACGACCAGGGCATCGCATGAAGCAAAAAACCAAAAGCAATGGACAGGTTTAACAGGATTTGTGCAGGATAAACAGGATTAAAAGCATCGCTTTACCTGTCAATCCTGAAGAGTCCTGTAAATCCTGTCCATCGCTGCCCTGCCTTTTACGCATATTGGCGCTTCATGCAATCGCCCTGATAAAACGACAGCCACTTATTGATGCAAACAAAACACCATTATTTTTTATTGGAGGTCCTGAAGGGTGACGTTGTGGTCGATGTCGTTGTAGTCGTTGCGGTCGGTGTCGTTGTGGTCGATGTCATTGTGGTCGATGTCATTGTGGTCGGGTCGCCATATACGATGCCGCGACCGTTGGTGCCTACATAAGCGCGCCCGTATACACGCGGATCGCCTATGACGATGTTGGCGCCACTGAACTTATGGCTGGGATCGTCAATACGCACCCAGGTGGTGCCGGCATTATCGGAACGATAGAAGCCTTCGACGTTCGAAATGGTGCCAATGATATATACCGCCGGATGCGATTGCCCAGGCGCGGCCATTCCGAAGCCGACCGCAGCGGCTTTCTGCACACCGGCAACCGGAGCAAAGCTGATGCCGGAGTCGGTCGAGCGGTACAAGCCACTTGAAGTAGGTATCCACAAATTGCCTTCATATGCCGAACCGGCCACTGCGCGCATGGTGCCGCCCCCAGTGGGTAGACCTTGCGCGGCGAGCGCGAAGCTGACGCCGCCGTCCACACTGCGATAGACCGTCCCGACAGCCTGGTTGTAGATGTAAAACTTGCTTGGATTGGAACGGTCCGCTACCGGTGTGAAATTGTTCGATCCATCATTGGGAGCGCCGCTGCTTTGCAGCCAGGTAGCGCCATTGTCCGTCGAATAGTAGGCGCCGCTGCGGTACGGCATCCAGAGCATGGTAGCGCCATTGCTGGAGATGGCAATCCCTCCGGCCCCATTGGTAGTGGCAGCCTGCGGTGCGCTGCCGAAGGCAGTCCAAGTCTTGCCGCCGTCGGTAGAGCGGTAGCCGCGGGTGGCTACGACGGCATTGGTTCTCGCCACGATGCTGGGGCTCGCTTCGGCAAAATCGATGCTCGGGCTGTTGCCTTTGGGATTATTGAAGGCGCTGGCCGGCGGGACGTTGAGGTCGGAATGATAGAAACCATCAATGTCGCCAAACGCGCTAAGCAGCGATGCGCCAACGGGCGGGCTAGCCAACCCCAGTATCGCGGTTTCCTCAATGCCCTTGTCGGTAAAACTCCATGCCGTCGCCAGGTTGCTGTCGGCATTGGTCAGATTGGTGCTACTCCACAAGCCAATGCCGGTCACATACATGGCGTTGTTGGAATTGAAGGGATCAATGGAAACCGAACCTATCCAATGTCCCATGTTCCCATTGTGCTTGGGAAGCCAGGGTGCACTGCTGTAATTGAGCTGCGCCGAGGCTGCAAGTCCTTTCCAGGTCGTCCCGCCGTCGGTGCTGCGGAAGATGTTGTCGCCATATCCCCAGCGGTCATACGTGGCGACCAGCAGCGCACCTGCACGCTGCGGGTCAACCGCCAAGCCGCCATAGCCGAAGTTGTCCCAGCCGCCATAGCCGGGCACGACCGGCGAAATGAGTTGCCACGTGCCAGTGCCGGTGCCGTATTTCCAAACCGCGCCATTGGTGATGCCATTCGGGCCTAACACATTGCTATAAGACAGGTAGAGAACGCCATTGCTGTCGAGGCCAGCACGATGCGGGATCAGGCCAGTGGGTTGTCCCGACACGGCTGACCAGCTGTTGCCGCCGTCGGTACTGCTGTAAAGGTTGGTGCCGGTGGTGCTGTTGACGCCGACATAGAGGGTCGAAGTGCCAGTCTGGCTGTTGCCTGTACGCTTATCGAACAGCACGAAGGTTACGCTACCCGCAGGGAAGGCAGTGACTTTGGTCCACGTCTGAGCCCCGTCAATACTCTTCCATAGCCCGTCTTGAGAGGTACCGAGGAACAGGATCGAGCCCTTGTTCGGGTCAACCTGCAAGCGCTCCCCAGTTGAGCGGCCGTCTTCGTTGCCACCGAGTTTGAATGGCAGGTCGGTACGGCTCCAAGTCGCGCCCTGATCGCTGGAACGAAGAATTGCGGCGTTGTGCGCCCACCAAGGAGTATATTCTCCGGCGGCCACGTACAAAAGATTGCTGTTGGCCGGATCGACGGCCAGACTCAGCGCCCCCATTAACTGGTCGTCGGCACGGTTAAACTGGTCATTAAGGGGAATCCAGGAGCTAGTGCTCGGATCCCAGCGATAAGAGCCACCAATATCAGTACGCGCATAAACCAGACCCGCTTGCGTGGGATGATAAACGATGCCGCTGATGAAACCGCCGCCATTGACCTGTACATTGCGCCAGGAATAAGCGGCGACAGTTTGCGCCGAAACGGTAGATGGATCAACACTCAATGCGAATAACATTGCTAGTGCAATAGAGCCATATTTGAATTTCATGATTTTCCCCTTTAATGAAAAACTACTACCGTTTCTAATGCACATAAACATTAGGCAATGTTTTCAAATGCATGGTAGATGAGGCCAACAGGAATATATATTGGTTACTTAAAATGTTTCCGTACGGCACTTTTATAGTCTCACAGTTTTCCTAAATATTCATCAATAATTTTTCATGACGAGTACGCGGAAACACAACCTCTGCTCGCGTGCCCTAATCACTCTTCAATTTTCAAATTGAAGGGATCCTACGGAGCAACATGAAAATTGAAGGTTGGCGGACTACTAGCGACGAGCAACGCTGCGATGCGCCCCGCGCCACCCGCACTGATACGAGAACCGCTCTAAGTAACCGAGCAAAATTAATTGTGATTTCTACGCGGCATTTTTTGTAGGAGCGGGCCTTGCCCGCGATAGGTGGTAGCACATGCAAGCTATCGCGGGGTGGAGCAGGGAATTCGTGCGGCTTGCCGCACGCCTGCGGAACGGTTTGCGCTTGCAAGCGCGAACGCGCCCTGCAAGGGAGGCCCGCTCCTACAAATTCACCATTTCTTTTGCATGACTACTTAATACAACACGTCGCTTTGGCGACCGCAATGCAAGCCGCCGCAGCCGAGCGGGGAGGATGGATCGCAAAAGCCGTCGCTTCCGCAGCGGCGTTCGCATTCGGCCCTTGACTTCGCTCTGAGCGCAGGCAAGGCGCTGGACCGGTTCATTTTCGGCGGGCGTAATTGCTGAATGAAGGTGTGGGCCACGACGGCCAAGCGATGCAGGCGGTCGCCGCTCTCCATGAGGATATCGCTGGCGCTCCAGTCAGCGTCCGGCCGCGCCGTGGATGCGCCACCTGCCTTGTTCTTCGAGCGCTTGCCTGATTTGCCCCGCGGACCGCGGCCTGACCCTGCCGGATCGTTCGGGTCGATCAGCAGCCAGGCCGTAGCGGTTGGCTCCAATGCCGGGTCATCAGGCTCCTGCTCATGCCTATGTTCCTGTCCCTGTCCTTGTCCCTGTCCCTGCTTCTGCTCGCGTTCGCGCAATTGCCGTTTGGATAGCTGCGTGCGTGCCTGCATACCATATCTTGCTCGTTCCTGGTCCGCGCCGTCTTTGTCTTTCTCCGTCGGCGCCGGGCATTCTTCGGCGCTCTCGCACAAGAGGTCAACCGCTGGCTTCTTCGTTGCCATGCCTTGCGGCAACGGCACGTTCTCCGATGCGGGGACCAACAGGTCCGGCCCGCTCGTGGCGCCGTCCGGGGACGTTGTCATGCGTGTCGCGGCCGCGTCCGTACTTGGGCTCTTGACCGGGGCGATTTTGGCCTGCACCGGCGTCTTCGCGTTTGGCCCCGCATTCGCCGGCAACGTCGCCACGTCGTTTTGTTTCATGTTGCTTCTCCCATGCAAAGCGGTCAGTTGCGATACGACTCGGGCGGCTCGCCCAGGCTTTCCAGTTCGACTTCCCGGCCCTCGTCCTTCATCGCGACCAGTTCGTGTACCACGGCATACACCTGGGCCACCGCCTCGTAGCTGGATTTCGGAATCACGCTGTCCTCGCGGCAAGTTGCGTACAGCGTGCGCGCGAGCCAGACGTGGCGGATCACCGGGATGTTGCATTCGCGCGCACGCCGGATCATCGCCTGGGCAATATCGTCCTTGCCCTTGGCGAGCACGACAGGCACCATGGCTTCCGCCGGGTCGTAAAACATGGCGACCGCAAAGTGCGTCGGATTGACGACCACCGCGTTGGCGTTTTCCGTTTTCGCCGCCGGCGCCTCATTCGCCCATTGCCGCGCCAGTTGCTTGCGCTGTCCCTTGACCATCGGATCGCCTTCCGACTCCTTGTACTCGCGCTTGATCTCCTCCTTGTCCATCATCAGCTCCTTCTTGTGGAAGGCTTTCTGAATCGCAAGGTCGACAATGCTTAGAACGATGCAAATGACGATGAGTACGTGAAAGACGGAGCGAAGCATCTGGATGAAACCGAAATACGCATCGTTGGGACCGCCGCCGGACAGATGGATGATCGACGGCAGTTCCGCATACACCAGCATGTAGACCAGCCAGCCGATCAATACCGCCTTGCCGACAGCGAGCAAGATCTCGAACAGCTTTTTCTTGGAGAAGATTCCCTTGATGCCATTGATCGGATTGAGTTTGTCAAACTTCAGCGTGGCCGCTTCCGGTGCGATCAGGATGCCGAACTGCCCCCAGTGGGAAATGATCCCGACCGGAATGCATACCACGAAGAAAATGAAGAACACGATGAGCATAAATATGCCTGCGCCGATCAGCATTTCCATCAGCGCGGGGAGGAAGGGTTTGCCGATGCGCATTATGCCCAACTCCATGAGGGAGTGAATCGCCTCACGCCACATCTGTTCGGTGGCGAACGCGATTTCCGCCACGACAACCAGGGGCCCGATCTTGGCCAGATCGCGGCTCATCGCGATCTGGCCTTTCTTGCGCGCGTCGTCTATTTTCTTGTCGGTCGGTTCTTCGGTCTTGTCTTCGCTCATGGCGGCGGCTCCGGCACAATGCTGCGGTTGACTATCGCGGGCTTACTTGCAGCAGCTCCGCCACGATATCGAGCAGGCGGGAAAAATCTCCCGCTATGTAATGCGAAAAGGTCGGCCAGAACGCGAGCATCATGAACATGCCCACCAGGCTCTTGATCGGGGCCGACGCCGAAGTTACCTGCAGGTTGGATGCGAATACGCCGACCATCGCAAATGCAAACTCGACGAACATCAATGGAATGACCACCGGCGCGCCATACACGATGATATGCCAGAAGAATTCGCCGAAGCGCTTGATCAGGACCTCGATGTGTTCGGGTTCGAAGGGGGGCGTGAATTGGAACGCAGGCCACAGACCGTAGCTCTCGATCAGGATGCGCGCCAGCACCACGAACAGGCCGGCTTGGATCATCACCATTCCCGTTGCCTGCAGCAGCATGCCGCCGAGCGCGCTGGCGTCGCGATCGACGGCGGAGTTGTTGGCTTGCACCTGGACCGCCGCGCGCTGGCTGTCCAGGATGGACGCCACCGATTGCACCACCCAGAACGGAACGGACAACATGACGCCGAGCAGCAAGCCGACCATGCACTCCTTGAGCACGAGACTGCCGGCGACGATAAAGTCGGGCGGCGTTGCCTGGACATAGTAGAAAGTCGGCAGCGCGGCCGGGAGCACGATCGCCATGGCGGCCAGATAGCGCGCCGCTCCCTGGAGCACGTTCAGGCCGAAGCCCGGCAGGATCATGAGACAGACGATTGCCCGCGGCGCGATGAGCGCCATGGTGATCGCGCCGACTTGTATGTCGAGTAGCAGCGAAGGGTGCATGGCGTCTCTAGCGGCCGACGTTGGGAATCAGCGTGAACCCCATATTGGCGAGTTCGATCAACTCGACGCCGATCCAGCGGCCCATGAGGGCCAGTGTGATGCCCACCGCCACCAGCTTGACGACATAGGGCAGGGTCTGGTCCTGGATCTGGGTCACTGCCTGGAGCAGAGAGACGACCATGCCGCACGCGGCGGCCATGATCAAGGGCGGTGCGGACAGCAAGATCGCCATCGTCAGGCCTTGCTGGAAGAAGTGAAGCGTCTCGTTCATGGCGGTTCCTATCGGATTGACTTACAGATAAGACAGGGCGAGCGCGTTGAGCAGTTTCGCCCAGCCCTCCACCAGGGTAAACAGCAGCAGTTTCAAGGGGACGGTGATGGTCTGCGGGCTCACCTGCTGCATGCCTAGCGCCATCAGCAAGTTGGAGACGATCAGATCGATCACGACGAAAGGGATGTAGATCAGAAAGCCGATTTCATACCCGGCCTGCAGTTCCGACACCACGTGAGCCGGTATCAGGATCAGCGCATCGGTCGCCGTTGCTTCCTTTGCAATATCCTTCGGCCACAGTTTTTTCGCCGAGTTCAGGAACAGCTCCCGGTGTTCCGGCCGGCTGGTCTTGGTCATGAAATCGCGCAAGGGATCAAATGCACTGCCGAGGTGTTGCAGCAGCGGTGTTGTGCGCGAGGCGTTGCTGCTCATATCGATGCTCATCACACGCTTGCCGATTTCTTGTACCGTTGGCGCCATGATGAATACGCTCAGCGCCAGTGAAATGCCGTAGATGGCCAGCGTGGGCGGCACTTGTTGCACCCCCACTGCGTTGCGCAGCACCAGCAGCACCAGGGAGATTTTCAGAAACGATGTCGTCGTCACGACCAGCATCGGGATGAACGACAGCATCGCGAGGAGAATCGAGAACGAAACGACATCGAATTGAGTACTCAGCATAGTGTTCTCCATTGGGTCACTCGGATGCCGAGCTGACCTTCCACATCGACGATTTCGCCGTGGCCCAATGTTTGCCCGGCCGATGTGATGGTGACCGAGTCAGGCGACCCGCCGGTAAACAGCACCACGGCTCCCGGCCCCAGCGTCCTCACATCGGTCAGCGGCAACGACACTTTTCCCAGTTCGAAGCTTAGCGTGATGGGGACGAAATCCAGATCACTATGCGCGTCTTTGCCGTCGAACGCCAGAGATTCTTGCTGCGCGGCACTATTTATTTCGGCAAAGAGGGCTTCTGCTTCGTTTTGTGCTTCGCCCTGAACCTGTT
>CAMLDH010000071.1 GCA_946478765.1 uncultured Oxalobacteraceae bacterium
CATGCCGGGTGGTGTGGCAGGGGAGCGACCCATTTGGGCCGCCCCCTATGCCGATCTGATGCATACTTTCATAACATAATAAAAACGGGAGAGCGCATGACGGAATGGATGATCTGGTTCGTGTTGGCTGGGGTAATGGTCATTCTCGAAATGTTTACCAGCACCTTCTACCTGCTGATGATCGCAACAGGATTGGCCGCAGGTGGTCTTGCCGCGCTGACCGGGGCGACTACTGCATTGCAATTCATACTCGCGGCTGTGTTCGGTATTTGCGCCACATATGTGTTGCGCCGAAGCAAGCTCGGTAAATTCCATAAGGGCGATGCGGCACGCGATCCGAACGTCAATCTCGATATCGGCCAAGCCCTTCCAGTTGAGCAGTGGAATAGCGGCCCTGGCGGGATCACTACCGCTCGTGTAATGTACCGCGGCGCAATGTGGGATGTCCAACTTGCGCATGGCACCCATGCCAAGCCTGGATTATTCATCATTCGTGAAATCCAAGGCAGCCGCCTGATTGTGGCGAACAGTCATTCAAACAATAATTGACAGGAAAAAATATGGGATCTAGTGTGGGTAGCGTCGCTTTTATTCTTTTCATTCTTGCGATCGTCTTTGTCATCAAAACCATCAACGTCGTGCCGCAACAGCATGCGTGGGTCGTCGAGCGCCTGGGAAAGTATCATGTCACACTGGCACCGGGTTTGAATATCGTGGTGCCATTCATCGACCGCATTGCGTACAAGCACATACTGAAGGAGATCCCGCTCGATGTGCCGCCGCAAGTCTGTATCACGAAAGACAATACACAGTTGCAGGTTGACGGCATTCTGTATTTTCAGGTAACGGATCCGATGCGTGCATCGTATGGTTCGTCGAATTATGTCGCCGCGATTACGCAACTCGCGCAAACCACCTTGCGCTCCGTTATCGGCCGGATGGAGCTCGACAAAACCTTCGAGGAGCGCGATCACATCAATACGACGATCGTCAACGCAATCGATGAATCCGCCGCCAACTGGGGTGTAAAAGTGCTGCGTTACGAGATCAAGGATTTGACGCCGCCGAAAGAGATCTTGCACGCGATGCAGGCGCAGATTACCGCGGAGCGTGAAAAGCGCGCATTGATCGCGGCATCAGAAGGGCGCAAGCAGGAGCAGATCAATATTGCGGCGGGCGAACGTGAAGCGGCAATCGCCAAATCGGAAGGCGAGAAGCAATCGTCGATCAATCGCGCGCAGGGTCAGGCGGCCGCCATTTTATCGATTGCGGAAGCGAGCGCCGAAGCGTTGCGCAAGACCGCCGCCGCGATTCGCGAGCCGGGCGGTTCCGATGCGGTCAACCTGAAAGTGGCGGAGCAATATGTGAATGCGTTTGCTCAATTGGCCAAGACCAATAATTCAATCATTGTGCCGGCCAACATGAGCGATATCAGCGGATTGATTGTCGGCGCGATGCAGGTAGTGAAATCGCAACAAAGAGGCTAAATCGTCCACCCTGCATCCCCGACGGTTTCACTTATCACCCGCAATGCGATAAATTGCAAAGTGCATCGGACGGCGCCGCCGTTCTTTGCGGCGGCGATTAACGCTGATTCTGTTTCATGATGGTCTGCTTCTCGCGCTGCCAGTCGCGCTGTTTTTCGGCATCGCGTTTATCATGTTGTTTCTTACCTTTGGCCAGGCCGATGTCGCATTTGATGCGGCCTTTGGTGTAATGCAGATTCAGCGGTACGAGCGTGTAGCCGGCACGGTCGACCTTGCCGATCAGTTTCTTGATTTCTTCTGCATTGAGCAGCAGCTTCCGGGTACGCACCGGATCGGGTGAAATGTGGGTAGAGGCGGTCGGCAGCGGACTGATGTGCGCGCCGAACAGAAACACTTCTCCGTTGTTGACGATGACGTACGCTTCCTTGAGCTGCACGCGTCCGGCGCGGATGGATTTGGCTTCCCAGCCTTCCAATACGACACCCGCCTCGTAGCGGTCCTCGATAAAGTAATCGTGGAACGCTTTTTTATTATCAACAATACTCATGAGATAGAAATGGGTGCGGGTCGGTTAAAATTTGAACTTTGCGATTCTATCAAACGGCTCTCAATGGCAGTAGTTCACAAATCGGTATTATTGGGGTACAGCGCCGAGCAGATGTATGCGCTGGTGGAGCGCATTGAAGACTATCCCAAGTTCTTGCCATGGTGCGGCGGCGCCGAGGTGCGGCGGCGGGAAGGCAGCACACTGATTGCTACGCTGGCCATACACTACCACGGCATCAAGCAAACGTTTACGACCAAGAACACGAATACGTCACCAACCTCAATCAAAATGACCTTGAACGAAGGTCCTTTCAAGCATCTGGACGGGGAATGGGTGTTCAAGCCGCTGCGCGTCGATGCATGCAAGATTGATTTCGAGCTGCATTATGAATTTTCAAGCAAGATTCTCGAACAGATTATCGGACCGGTATTCAACATGATTGCGAATAGTTTTGTCGATTCGTTCTGCAAGCGTGCGGAGACCGTATATGGTTGATGCCGCCATGCTGCACGTGCAAATCTGCTATGCAAAGCCGGATATGGAACTCTTGCGTGACTTGACGGTGTCGGCGGGATCGACGGTTCTTGACGCGATCAAGCAAAGCGGCGTACTGCGGAGCGTTCCTGAAATCGACCTGACGATTTGCCGGATCGGCATCTATGGCAAGATCAGGGACCTGGATGCCGTGCTGCGCAACCGCGATCGGATCGAAATTTACCGGCCGCTGATTGCGGACCCGAAAGAGTCGCGGCGCAGACGCGCTGAGAAAAAAGCCCGCTAGGACACAGAATGCCGGTGCGGCAGGGGTTTTGTTATTGACGGCCAGCGGCTATTTGCATGCGTCAAGAATGCGTTTGTTATCGCGTGATTCTTGTGCGCGTTGTTCGTCATTCAATATGTAGCGTTCACCATTCTTATCAGTGCCGCCAAGGCGTACACCGGATTCCAGGTTCCGGTTGTAGGCACGGGCACGTTCGCAGTTTTGGGTTTTATCCGCTTCCAGCTTTGCCTTTTCGGCATCCTTTTTTTCCTTTTCCGCCTGCTCTATTCTGCGTTTCTGGAAGTCGGCATTCTTTTCCGCCGTGGTCATCGGTAACTGGGCCTTGTTTGGCGCCGATGCGCCATTAGCGGAATTTTCCGGTTTGTCAGGCGCGTCGCCGGTCGTCGCCTGCGGTGCCGAACGTAGTGCGGTCCCGGGATCTTTCAGGATGCGGTTCTTGGGAGTGACGGCAGGCGGCGGCATGTCGGAAAACTGCTTTACGCCCTTGTCATCGAGCCAGACGTATTGTGCCGACGCCGCGGTGGTCAAGCTGAGTAATGCCAGTGCGGCGGCGATGCGTTTGAACCAGATGGCTTTCATTGAAGTCCTTGTGAATTCTTGTGTCAGAGGCTCGATGCCCGAGATGCGATTTCGCCATGCTTTAACGGGTATGTCAATGAATTCACAGGCTTTTTCAAGGGTGATTGGCGCAATGACACGACGTGGTTGACGGATTTCTGTATAATGCGGCTTTGCGCCAATAGGAAACAGCTATGCGTCTACTCCAAAAAGCACTCACTTTCGATGATGTGCTGCTCGTGCCGGCCCACTCCGACATTCTCCCCAAAGATACTTCGCTCAAAACGCGCCTGTCACGCAACATCACGCTGAATATCCCGCTGTTGTCGGCGGCGATGGATACCGTGACCGAAGCGCGGCTTGCGATTGCAATGGCGCAGGAAGGCGGTATCGGCATCGTCCACAAAAACCTGACTGCAAAAGAGCAGGCACGTGAAATCTCGAAGGTCAAACGATTTGAATCCGGCGTGGTGCGCGATCCGATCACGATCCCGCCGACGATGCGCATCCGTGACGTGATCGCGTTATCCGAACAGCACGGCATCAGCGGTTTTCCGGTGGTAGAAGGCAAGCAGGTCGTCGGCATCATCACGAACCGCGATTTGCGCTTTGAAGAAGAACTGGATGCGGAAGTCCGCGCCAAGATGACGCCGCGCGAAAAGCTGGTCTATGTGAAAGACGGCGCCGCGCTGTCCGAGGCCAAGCGCCTGATGAACAAGCATCGGCTGGAGCGCGTCATCGTCGTCAACGATACCTTCGAATTGCGTGGCCTGATCACGGTAAAGGATATCCAGAAATCGACGTCGCATCCGAATGCCTCGAAAGATGAGCACGGCAAGTTGCGCGTGGGCGCCGCGGTCGGCGTCGGCGCCGACAACGACGAGCGGATCGACCTGCTTATCAAAGCGGGCGTGGACGTGATCGTGGTCGATACCGCGCACGGCCACTCCAAGGGCGTGCTGGAACGCGTCAAATGGATCAAGACGAATTATCCGGGTGTCGATGTCATCGGCGGCAATATCGCCACGGCGGCGGCGGCGAAGGCGCTTGCCGAGTACGGCGCGGACGGCGTCAAAGTCGGTATCGGCCCCGGTTCGATCTGCACCACGCGTATCGTGGCTGGCGTCGGCGTTCCGCAAATCACGGCGATCTCGAATGTGGCGCAGGCACTGAAGGGAACCGGTATCCCGTGTATCGCTGATGGCGGCATCCGCTTTTCCGGCGACATTTCGAAGGCATTGGCCGCTGGCGCGTCCAGCGTCATGATGGGCAGCATATTCGCGGGTACCGAAGAGGCGCCGGGCGACGTGATCCTGTATCAGGGCCGCAGTTACAAATCGTATCGCGGCATGGGTAGCCTCGGCGCGATGGCGGACGGATCAGCCGATCGTTATTTCCAGGACGCGGCCAACAACACGGACAAATTCGTACCGGAAGGCATCGAAGGCCGCGTGCCTTACAAGGGCAGTGTACTGGCCATCCTGTATCAACTGGTTGGCGGCGTACGTTCATCGATGGGCTATTGCGGGTGTGCGACGATTGATGAATTGCGCGAGAAGGCGGAATTCGTCGAAATCACATCGGCAGGCATGCGCGAGTCCCATGTCCACGATGTGCAGATTACCAAAGAAGCGCCAAACTATCGTGCAGAATAAATGCACCATTCGCTTGCCGGTGTTGCTGGCTCAAGGCATTTCCTGAGATGAAAAATCAGGTGCGGTCAAATCAAGCGGGTGTGGCCATCCTGGCGGAGCAGAATATGATTTCTGCTGCCGAAGACGATCAACAGATACTGCGTATCCGACGAATAGGAATGCGTTTGTTTGGCGTCGCGAACTGTGTGGTCACGCTCGGCGACGTAGCGGCGAATTTTGCTGAAAACGTGCGCACGATGGAGCCCATCGAGCTTGCGTTTTGTCGCAGTATAGCGCAGCCGGGTAGCATGGTGGTCGTGACCGATGCGCGCATGGACAAAGTGCTTTGCCAGCATAGTCTGGTGCTGGGCGCCCCCTATATTCGCTTTTATGTTGCATGCCCGATTTTTAATAACGATAACGCCGTAATCGGCAGCATTCATCTAATCGATTACGTGCCGCGCGCATTCAGGGAAGACGAGCAACACCTGCTGGCGGATATGGCCCATCTGGTCGAGCGCGAAATGCATTTGCGGTCGCTGAGCGCGACGCAACTTGATCTGCAAAAAAAGAACAAGAATTTGCGCCGGAAATCCTTGATCGATCCATTGATTGGCACCTGGAATCGCGGCGCCATCATGCGCATTTTGACGATCGAGGCGTTGCGTTGCGACAAGATGGATATGCCGTTGTCGTTAATGGTGCTGGATCTGGATTTTTTTAAAAAAATCAACGATACCTATGGTCATCCTGCTGGAGATTCGGTACTGGTGAAAGTCGCCAGCCGGTTGCGTTCATGTATCCGCTCTCAGGAAGCGCTGGGGCGTTATGGCGGCGAAGAGTTCCTGGTCGTGTTGCCGGGCTCATCGCACAACACCGCGATGGCGGTGGGCGAACGTATGCGTCTTGCAATTGCATCACAGCCCGAAGTCATCGGTGCAGCGACGCTCAATCTGACGATTAGTGGCGGCGTTGCATCGACCGACCTGTTTCCGTCCGCGACGACCGAGGAACTGATCAACCGCGCCGATATGGCGCTTTATGCTGCAAAAGATGCAGGGCGCAACCGTATGTCCCTCGCCACGACCGATTAAGCTGAAATTGTTTTTCCCGATGGCCTTTACTTGAACGTTCTCCATGCACTCTAAAATTCTTATTCTCGATTTCGGTTCCCAAGTCACGCAATTGATCGCCCGCCGCGTGCGTGAAGCAGGCGTTTTTTCCGAAGTCTACCCGTACGATGTGTCGGACGAATTCATTCGCAACTACGGCGCTGCAGGGATCATCCTGTCGGGCGGACCGAATTCGGTCACCGAGGGCGACACGCCGCGCGCACCGCAAGCGGTATTTGAAGTGGGCGTACCGGTGTTGGGCATCTGCTATGGCATGCAGATGATGGCCGAGCAGTTGGGCGGCAAGGTCGAGATCGGCAGGGTGCGCGAATTCGGTTACGCCGAAGTGCGTGCGCGCGGCCATACGGCGCTGTTTACCGGCATCAATGACTTCGTGACCTCGGAAGGTCATGGCATGCTGAAGGTCTGGATGAGCCATGGCGACAAGGTGATCGACATGCCGCCCGGATTCAAGCTGATGGCATCGACCGACAATTGTCCGATTGCCGCGATGGCCGACGAAGAGCGCAAATTCTATGCAGTGCAATTCCATCCGGAAGTCACGCATACCTTGCAGGGCAAGGCGATTATCGGTCGTTTCGTGCATGAGATCTGCGGTTGCAAATCAGACTGGAACATGCCGGATTACATTTCCGAAGCGGTCGAAGCGATCCGCAAGCAAGTCGGTAGCGACAACGTCATTCTGGGCTTGTCAGGCGGTGTCGACAGCAGCGTTGCCGCGGCATTGATTCATCGCGCGATCGGCGACCAGCTTACCTGCGTGTTCGTCGATCACGGCCTCTTGCGCCTCGACGAAGGCAAGATGGTAATGGACATGTTCGGCAAGAATCTCGGGGTGAAGGTAATCCATGTCGATGCGACCGGCCAGTTCATGGGCCACCTCGCGGGCGTGACTGACCCGGAAGCCAAGCGCAAGATCATCGGCCGCGAATTTGTCGAAGTGTTCCAGGTGGAAGCCGGCAAATTGAAGAATGCGAAATGGCTGGCGCAGGGAACGATTTATCCTGATGTGATCGAGAGCGCAGGCAAGGGCAAGAAGGCGACGCATACCATCAAGAGCCATCATAACGTCGGCGGTTTGCCGGAAACCCTGAATCTGAAATTGCTGGAGCCGCTGCGCGAACTATTCAAGGATGAAGTGCGCGAACTGGGTGTCGCACTCGGCTTGCCGCACGATATGGTGTATCGCCATCCGTTCCCTGGCCCTGGACTCGGCGTGCGGATTCTGGGCGAAGTCAAAAAGGAATTTGCCGATCTGTTGCGCCGCGCCGATGCGATTTTCATTGAAGAACTGCGCGCCACCAAGGATGACGAAGGCAGGTCGTGGTACGACAAAACCAGTCAAGCTTTCGCGGTGTTCCTGCCGGTCAAATCGGTCGGCGTGATGGGCGACGGCCGCACCTATGAATATGTAGTCGCATTGCGCGCAGTGCAAACGCAGGATTTCATGACAGCGCACTGGGCCCATTTGCCGCACGAATTACTGGGCAAAGTCTCGAACCGCATCATCAATGAAGTACGCGGGATCAATCGCGTGGTGTACGACATCTCCGGCAAGCCGCCTGCGACAATCGAATGGGAATAATCATTCCCGCCCGGTGACGTCTGACAGGAAAACGTAGTGACTTACAGCATAAAAGAGATTTTCTACACGCTTCAAGGCGAGGGTGCGCACGCCGGGCGGCCGGCGGTGTTTTGCCGCTTTTCCGGCTGCAATTTGTGGTCCGGCAGGGAGAGCGATCGCGCTAGGGCCGTATGCAAATTCTGCGACACCGATTTTGTCGGAACCGATGGTGAGTTGGGCGGCAAGTTCGCAGATAGCGTTAGCCTTGCGCAAACCATTGATAGGCTGTGGCCGACGACTTATGCAGCGAGCAAATATGTGGTTTTTACCGGTGGTGAACCGCTATTGCAACTTGATACGGCACTCATCGACAGCATGCACGATTGCGGCTTTGAAATCGCGATTGAAACCAATGGCACGATCCCGGTGCCGGCCGGCGTCGACTGGATTTGCGTCAGTCCCAAAATGGGTGCTGAACTGCTGGTCCGCAAAGGAAGCGAACTGAAAGTGGTCATCCCGCAAATCGGACAAGTGCTGGAAAATTACCAAGCGCTCGCATTCGATCATTTCTTCGTACAGCCGATGGATGGCCCCGATCTCGAACGCAACACCCGGCTCGCGATTGATATCTGCAAGCGTAATCCAAAATGGAAATTAAGCTTGCAGACGCATAAACTTCTTCAGATACCGTAACAACACTATGTTAACCATCACCCGCAAACTTGAATTCGATGCCGGTCACCGGATTCCCGATCATAAAAGCCAGTGCCGCAATTTGCACGGGCACCGCTATACGCTTGAAATCACGCTGGTCGGCGCGGTGATTGAGGAGGAGGGCAGTTCCGATAACGGCATGATCATGGATTTTTCCGACGTCAAGGCGCTGGCCAAACAGCATCTGGTCGATGTCTGGGATCATGCTTTCCTGGTCTATAAAAAAGATGCCGCCGTACGGGAATTCCTCGACAGCATTCCAGGGCATAAAACCGTCATCATCGACCAAATTCCAACGGTCGAAAATCTGGCGCAAACCGCATTCAACATTTTAAAAACAGCGTATCAAGATCGCTACGGCACCGGTTTGCGTCTGCATAAGCTGGTACTGCACGAGACACCGAACTGCTGGGCCGAAATCACCGACTGAGCCGATGCGCGATTCCATATTCATGCAACAGGCAATCTCGCAGGCGCACAATGCGTGGGCCTTGGGCGAGGTGCCGGTCGGAGCACTGGTCATCAAGGATGGCGAGATTATCGCAACCGGCTTCAATCAGCCGATTGGCACGCATGATCCCACCGCGCACGCGGAAATCATGGCGCTGCGGGCGGCGGCAGCGATTGTCGGCAACTATCGCTTGCCCGGCTGCGAGTTGTACGTCACGCTCGAACCGTGCGCCATGTGCGCCGGCGCAATGATGCATGCGCGTCTGGCGCGCGTGGTGTTCGGCGCATCCGATCCGAAGACCGGCGTATGCGGCTCGATCGTCAATTTGTTCGAGCAGGAAAAACTCAATCACCACACGGAAGTCATCGGCGGCGTGATGGCCGACGAATGCGGAAAACTATTGAAAGAATTTTTCGCTGCCCGTCGCGTCCAGGCGCAACGCCTGGCTGCGCAGGCATCGGACGCAGACTCGCTCTGAGTCAATCTGCCTAATCTTACCTTTGCCGCTTCCGGTTGAAATTCAATCAGCTTTATCAATGAGAAATTGGGCGGACTATGCCTCCAATTGAAAAAATATCGTAGAAACATTGAGGTGCTTGTCAATTTGCCACCTCATGTGTTGTTTTAATGAAAATTAATTGCGCGCTTGATTAAGCGCGACTATTTTTATTTTAAATAGTTCAAATATTTTTTAATTTAATTGCACGAATGATGATTCATTGATATTGTTCGACTCTTGGTATTTTCCTTTTGTAAACTCCTGTATTGAATGTTGGGGCATGCCTCAATTGCTGCTGGAAAAAATGAGCCGCGTGTCTGACCGGTTTAGTAGCGGCGACGCCGCTGGATATCAGCAAAATAAGAATGAAATCGCCGGCGTCGGTAGCCGTGCCGTTATCCCGCCCAAATGAATAAGCAATGATGTAACAAACCACGCAATGTCCCCAGACTGAAATGGGGGGTAGTAAAAAAACAATCGCCCGGCGTCATGATGCGCGGGCAGCATACTAAAAATACGTCAGGGAGCGTTGGTTTGAATTCATTTTCAGCCGCTTTTAACAGGCTGTCTGGGCTCTTTTTGTCTTTGAAAAGTCCAGAGAGGCATAGGTTGCAGCGCGTGTACACCGGGTTGTGCATTGCCCTATTCGCATCCGTTGCTACAGCACAGACGCAGACCGGTGGCGCTATTACATCCGATACGGTATGGCATGCCGCACAAAGTCCGTATGTCGTGAACGCCGATATCCAGGTGCAAAGTGGCGCAACGCTCACGATCGAAGCCGGCACGACAGTCTACATGGGTGCGGATACACGCTTTATCGTACAAGCAGGTACCGTAAAGGCGATCGGCACCGGTCAATCCCCCATTATCATTACGTCGCAAAAGCTGCAAAACAATCAAGTGCCCGCACCAGGTGATTGGCAACAAATCATTTTCAATGCCGGCACCAACAGCGCCACCAAGCTGGAATACGTACAAATTGAATATGGCAAAGGTATTGTCGTCAACAGCGCGGCGCCGACGTTCAACTACCTCACGCTTAAAAACAATCAGGGCGCAGCCGTTGCGGTGGATTTGGCAGCCTCGCCAGTAGGCGCCGGTAATCAGGCTATCGGTAACAACATCAATGCAATCGTGGTCCCCGATGGTGATATCAGCAGCTCGGTCACCTGGGGGGTGCGAGGAATTCCCTATCTTGTTCTTTCCGGCACTGTGTCGGTGGGCGCATCACCGAAAATTACGACGATCGCGCCGAACAATGTGCAGCAAGGCGAAACGCAAATGGTCACGGTATCGGGGGCGCGCCTGACCGGTCTATCGCAAGCGGTATTCAATCTGGCGGGGGTGAGTGCAGAGGTACTTCAGGGGGCAACAGACACCCAGGTGCAATTACAAGTCTCGGCGACTGCCAATGCAGCCATTGGCGCTGCCAGCCTGTCGGCCTTGGCCGATGCCGGCGAAATCAAATTCAACAATGCACTCACGGTAGTGTCGACTCAACCCAAACTGACATCGATTGCGCCTTCTATCATTTCGACCAATCAGGGCGATGTATCCGTCACGCTCACAGGCCAGAATTTTACAAATCAGTCGGTCGCCTATCTGGATGCCGGGGCGTTGGCGACCACCTATGTCAACGCAACCCAAGCATCCGCTGTCATCCCGAATCAGATCGCCAATGCCACCAAATCGATCAAGCTACGCACACCTAATCCAATTGTCGGCGCAGCAGAATTTGTCTCAAATGATCTGGCTATCTCCATCATCACGCCTGCACCGGTTGCTCTTTCCGTTACGCCAAATGCATTGCGTCGCGGAGAAACAAAGAACTTCCAAATAACGGGCAGCGGCTTGGCTGGGACCCAGCTTGCCGCTTCCGATCCTGCGCTGACAGTAAACAATCTGGTATTGACGCCGACCCAAGCGAATTTTAATTTGACGGCACTTGCAAATGCAGCGTTAGGCAAACAAAAAATCACATTGAGCAATGCTTCAGGCAATACTTCCGTCGACGTGACTGTCAACCCGCCATTGCCGGTCGCGATACTTGCTCCGACACCAGTGGCCGTTCCTCCCGACGGTAGCTCACGTCAATTTGCTGTTCAACTGTCGTTTGCCGACACGCAAAGCCACATGTTTACCGTGACCATCGGCGATACCTCAATTGCCAGCACTTCCTCATCGAGCCTGACGATCGCGGCGGGGCAGTTGCAAGCAGTCGGCAGCATTACCGGTTTGAAAGCCGGTGTGACATCGCTTACCTTGGTTTCTTCTACGTTGGGCACGCTATCGGTGCCGGTTTATGTGACATCCGATTTCGTCGGCCTGAACACCAGCACCGCACCTTTGCTGGGCGTGGTGCTCACGCCGCAGCCGCTGCCGCCTGCGCAGCAATCGGTTTCACCTGTTTCCTCGCATTTGGGTGTGGTACTGGGTAATTTTATTCAAGCCGTAGCGCCCAAAGCTTTTACGGTTGGTAGCGGCCCCAGCACGCTCACCATTTCAGGCGCCGGATTACAGGGCGCAAGCTCTGTCGCAATCAGTCCTGCAGATGGCGTCACCGCCGGCGCCATTGCCGTTGCTGCGGATGGCACATCGGTTACCGTACCGCTTACCATTGCCGCGAATGCGCCTGTCACAACACGTCAAGTCATTGTCTTGTCCCAGGCTGGCGTGCCTTATCCGGTCGCAAAGCCGGACGCAGACCGCATATTGATTACGCTGCCGATGCCGGAGATTTATTCTATCGAGCCGCTTTTCGGTACGCCAGGAACATCCAGCGTGAGTTTGGTAATACGTGGTCATAATCTGCAATCGGCACAGTCATTGAATGCCTCTCCATCTGATGGGATAACGTTCGATTCGTCAGTCGTCGTTAACGCGGATGGTACGCAGTTGACCGCAGGGATGGCGATCGCTTCATCGGCGCCACTGGGGCAGCGCGTGATTACCGTGACGACGCCGGCCGGCACGTCGGACGTCACAGCGAGCGTGGCAAATAGTTTTAAAGTGGTCAATCAACTGGTCAGCAATGTCACGCCTATCGTTTCGCCTGTTTTGGGTATCGTTAAGCAGGACGCAAATGCGCCGACACAGACCTATGGCGCATTTTCGCCGGCGCTCGGCGTAACGCTGGGCACCGCTGCCGTCAGCATCAACCCGACAGCGAAAGCAATCGGCGCAACATTTGTATTGACCGTGCAGGGCGCCGGTTTGCAGGGTGTGACAGGAATTAATTTTGTCCCTGCTACCGGATTGAGTGTTGGGATGCCGGAAATTGCAGCGGACGGGCTTTCGCTCACCGTAGCAGTGTCGATTGCCGCAGATGCGCCGCAAACGGCACGTACTGTAAAACTGTCGGCTGGTGCCGTTACCGTGCCATTCGCAAATCCTGCCGCGGCGGTATTCAATGTGACGGCGGTATTGCCATCGATTGACTCGACCGATCCTCTCGTTCTCCAATTGGGTGCCGCACCGGTAGTCATGACCATACGCGGGAAAAATTTCCAGAATGCGCAAAGCGTCAAATTTGTGCCATCCGAAGGAATTACCGTCAGCGTGCCGCCGACCGTTGATGCGAGCGGGACGCAGTTGACTGTCAACGTATCCGCAAGCAGTAGCGCTGCGCCAGGCCAGAGAGCGGTGATCGTGGTCACGCCAGGCGGGGAAAGCGCTGCGGAGTTGAGCATCGCGAATACGGTATCGTTAGCCGGCAATATGTTGACGGCCGGCCCTGTTGCCGCTCCTTTGCTTGGGATAGTCATGCAGGATACGACACCTCCCGCACCTGTCGCTTTTGGGCCAATCGTCGCGCCGAATGTCGGCGTGGTGTATGGCGAAGTGGCCGCGCAACCGGTTGGCAGTTCCGCATTCTCAAAACCATTGGGTGTTGTCGTCGGGCCGATCGCAACCGCGGTGCAGCCGCAGAAGCTTGCGGTGTCCAGCGCAGGCGCCTTATCCATTAGCGGCTTTGCACTGAATAACGTTAACAACGTAAGCGTCAGCCCGGCGCAAGGTGTAACCATCGGATCGCCATTGCAAATATCGGCTGATGGAAGCCAGGTGACCGTGCCGATTTCCATTGCTGCCGATGCGGCGCCGACCGTACGTACGCTTGTCTTGAGCGATGCCACCGGCAAGATTGCTTTCAGCAATCCTGCTGGATCAACCTTCGGCATTTACCCGAATGCCGTCCCGCAGTTTTCGTCGATATCGCCGATTGTTTCCACCGCAGGATCGCTGGTGACACTGACGATACTTGGCCAGAATTTGCAAAACGCAACCGCAGTCGTTGCGTTGCCCGGAGGCGGTTTCACATTCGATCCGCAGCTTGCCGTGAATGGCGACGGAACGCAATTGACGGTACGCGTGCAAATAGCGCCTGATGCACCGCTTGGTTCGCGTGTCATTCAGGTAGTGACGCCGGTTACCGCGTCCTCGTCGGAGCCGAGCGTGGCAAACAAATTTACGGTCTACGCGCCATAAACAGCAAGACCCGTACTGCGGGATTGAACAAGCGTGAAAGTGTTTGAAATGATGATTAATTTATTGGAAATCTGTGAAGGGGTGAGTCATGAATAATTTTGCTTTAACCATAAAGCGAGCGCTGTTGGCGAGTTTATGTTTCGCTCCCGGCTTGGGTTTCGCATTCAATAGCGGTAGTACGGGTGCCGATGGCGCATTCAGTCCGAGCGTCAACACTCAGTTGCAGTTGCCGGAGAGCGGCGTATTCAACTTCACGACAGTCAATATACCGATTGGTGTGACTGTTACGTTTAAGAAGAATGTGACTAATACGCCGGTTGTGTTTCTCGCAAGCGGCAACGTGACGATTGCCGGAACCTTGTCGGTTGCTGGCGGTAATGCCACGCCTGTGGGGGCCGCAGGAGATGGCAATTTGGGCGACGATGGTTTGCCGGGCGTTGGCGGGCCGGGCGGATTTGCCGGCGGCAGTGGCGGGCCGACCGGTGCGAATAAACGCGGCGGCGCCGGTTTGGGCCCTGGCGGGGGCAATGGTGGTGTCCCAGGCATAGGGGGATTTTTGGGTTACGTTTTCGGCGGTTATGGCGCCGGTTACAGCGCAGCCGGCGCTTGCAACCAGGGCTGCCTGAATTGGGGTGCAAATAGCAACTACGGCCTCGAGAACGGGGGGGGCGCCGCATATGGTTCGAATCTATTGCTTCCTCTTATTG